>JAZQLL010000077.1:0-8120 GCA_045542675.1 Oscillospiraceae bacterium | reverse complement strand
TAAGACGGCCGCCATTAGTTAGGCAGCGTAAGCTACTTTATTAGAGTTAGCGTTTAAATTTAAGTTTCGGATTTTAAAGAGTGTCCGAGCCTCTACTCGCTTATCATAACTTAAAATCCCCGTCGAACCCTTTACGCCCCCGTAAAGCCTCGCTTTTATTATACCAAAAAAGCGAGGAAAAAATGTTACAAACTTATAAATTTTTTATCCAGCGCAGTGCAAGCTCGGGCCACTGTTTTGCCTCTTCATTATAAGGCCCGACAACGCCGTTTGCAAGGGCTATACCGTGATTTCCGTGTGGGAATATGTGCAGCTCACAGTTTACATTGTGCCTTGCCATAGCAGTTGCCATATAAAGACTGTTTTCAACAGGCACCGCAGTGTCCTCAAAGGTATGAAAGATAAATGCGGGTGGTGTAGTTTTAGATACTAAGTTTTCAATAGAAAGTTCTGCCGCCTTTTCTAATGTATACTCATCTCCCAAGAGATGCATAAACGAGCCTCTATGAGCCTTTTCGCCGCTCGTAATAACGGGGTAGCAAAGCACCATTCCGTTGGGCTTATAGTCCTTTGCATTGCCGCCGAGATTGTTTAAAACCGCGGCCTTATCATATAAAACGCCGAGACTTGCGGCAAGGTGTCCGCCTGCCGAAAAGCCGAGTATCGCAATTTTATCGGGGTTGTTTCCCCACTTATCAGCATTTTTACGCACAATCGAAACGGCCTCTGCCGCCTCACAGACCGCCTGCGGAAATGTCGTAGGAGCAACACTATAATTTAAAACAAAAGCGGCAATTCCGGCGGTTGCAAACACAAGAGCGACAGGCTCATCCTCGTGAGCGGCTCTCCCAGTGTAACCACCGCCCGGGCAAACAATAACAGCTCTTTTACCGCCCTCCTGCTTCCCTGTGATCCCCACGTTTGGAATGTAGCAACTGAGTGATGCCTGGTAATCGCTATTGTAGCCTTTGGTTTTAACGGTTAAATTAATTTTTTCTGTAATCATTACTCATCCCTCTGTCTCGATTTGAGATTTCGCTCAATCTCTCTCTTTGCATCCCTCTTTGCCGCATCTTCACGCTTATCGTAAAGTTTCTTACCTCGGCAAAGACCAAGCGACATCTTCACTCGGCTACCCTTAAAGTAAAGGGAAAGCGGAATAAGTGTGTATCCATCCCTTTTAACAAGACCAAAAAGTCGGTTTATCTCTCTTTTATGCATCAAAAGCTTTTTAACGCGCATAGGGTCTCTGTTAAAGATGTTGCCCTTTTCGTAGGGGCTTATATGCATTCCGTGAACAAACAGCTCGCCTTTATCTATCTCGCAGTAAGAATCCTTTAGGTTTACTGTACCAGCTCGTATAGATTTTACTTCTGTTCCGAAAAGTTCTATACCCGCCTCAAAACTCTCATCGATAAAATAATCGTGAAACGCCTTGCGATTTTGGGTTATATTGCGGTTTTCTTCTGCCATTTGTTCACCTCCTTTAAGTGTTTTCTAAAATTAAAATTCGTTTCTATCCTTAAGTGCTCGCAATAACGTCATCTCATCGGCATACTCAAGCGCACTTCCGATAGGTATACCATAAGAAAGCCTCGTAACCTTTATGCCACGGGGCTTTAATATTTTATTGGAAATATAGGTCGCAGTTGCCTCGCCCTCGGTTGTGGCACCGGTTGCCATAATTGCCTCTTTTATCTCGCCCTCATCAAGCCTTTTTACAAGCTCCTTTATGCAAATTGCATCGGGACCTATATTATCAAGCGGAGAAATGAGCCCGTGCAGAACGTGGTATACACCTCTATACTCGCCCACCCTCTCGAAACTCATAATATCTCTCGGGCTCTCAACTATGCAAACGACCGATTTATCGCGCATACTATCGGCGCAAACGGGGCAAATATCACTCTCGGCAAGGTTGCAACAAATATCGCAACGGCGAAGCGACTTATGCGCGGTGACTATAGCGTTTGCAAACTCTTCTGCCTTTTCAAAAGGCAGAGAAAGGGTGAAAAACGCCATTCTCTGCGCGCCCTTTCTACCTATGCCGGGCAGTTTTTCAAACTGCTCGATAAGTTTAGTTAAACTTGCAGCCGTGGAATTCATAACAGATTTCCTCTCGTAACTTTAAATTAGAACAAACCGGGAATACTGGGCATTGAGCCTGTGATAGCGCCCATAGTTTCGTTAGAATCCGCCTCAATCTTTGAGATAACCTCATTTACTGCGGCGGCAACTAAATCCTCGAGCATTTCCTTATCGTCGGGGTCTATTACCTCGGGTTTAATTTTAATGGAAGTAACGCTCTTTTTACCTGTCATGGTAATCTCAACGGCACCGCCGCCTACAGATGCAGTATACTCTTTTGCCTCGAGTTCTGCCTGAGCGTTCTGCATATCCTCCTGCATTTTTTGAACCTGCTTCATCATATTATTGGGGTTCATTGAAGAAGAGCCGTAGCCCTGGGGAAGTCTTGCTTTCATAGTCTTTATCCTTTCATTAAATCTCTGCCGAGGGAACCGCCTTCAAATAAGAATACAAGGTCTCCTCTACGAGTGTTTTTTTATCATGGTAACTCTGGGGCGCATAGCGCACTCCCTTTATTTTCACTCCGCTAAGTCCATACTTTCGATTGAATCCAAAAAGGTTTATGTACATAAGAAGGTCGGGTCGCTCCAAGTCCATCGCAATTAGCACCTCTAAAAGCGCCTTTACATCATCAATTGCGCGGTGACTGTTTTGCACCTTGCCTTCAAGGTTATAAGCCTCAATGGCGTTTTTAAGCTTATGCGGGAAGGGACGCCTATCCTTATAAACCGTCAGTGTGTCAAGAAAATCCAAGGGGCAGGAAAATCTTCTGCCTCTAAGAAGCTTTCTTGCAAACATCAAATCAAACTGCGCGTTATGGGCAACCAGAAGTGTTGGACCATCGCAGATAAGCGAATAGAATATTTCGGATGCCGCCTCGTAGGTTATACCCTGAGAATCGAGCATTTTATCGGTTATGCCGGTAAGTTCGGTGATAAACGGGTCAAGCTTTTGACCCTCCGGAAGTGCGATAAATTCATCAACCTCACATTCGGTAACAAGTTTTCCGCGCTCGTTTCTTGTGAGTTTTATTGCAGCAAGTTCGATTATTCTGTCATTATCGAAATCAAGCCCCGTAGTTTCGGTATCAAACAAAACTATGTTCTTATACCTATCGAAAAGTCCTGCAAGTTCATTCATGTTTAGGACTCCTTTTAGTTAGTCTCTGTGAATGTCAACGCCGTGTTTCTCGGCGCGCTTTAAAATTTCCTGCATAGCATTACTGTTTCTGACTTCGCTTACAGTTTTAGCCTTGTACTGCGCTATCATATAAGGTTTGCCCGAAATTGCCGCAACGGCGGCTTTAAGGCTCTGCCTATTGTTTTCGCTACTTTTTAAAAGCGAGAAGGCAAAATCGTTTGTATCAATATACACAACCTCGCCCTCGACAAATGCTCGCGAGGCTTTAAGGGTTGCATAAAGCGGCGGATTTGTAGCCGAAAGTGCTTCCAGAATCTTTTCCCAATAAGTGAAAACTGCCTTGCCGTCGGGCGCCGAGGTAGGCTCTGAAGCAGGTGCACCAGAGGATTTGGGTGCCTCGGGAGCGGGTGCAGAAACTCGTGGCTCAGGAGCTGTAACCTTTGGAGCAGGTGCGGTCGACTCCGCCTTTTGCGGCTCGGATTTTACTGACGATGCGCTAAAGGGCGAGAAGTCGGCAGGTACCGACAGAAGCCTTTTTTCAAGCTTTTCAATTCTCGAAAGTAGCGCCTGAGTATCGCCCGATAAAAACGGCGAACACAATTTTATAAGGCACTGCTCAAACAAAATGTGCGGATAAGCCGAGCGGCCGAGAAGGTTAAGGGTCTCGGACAATGTATCAAGGCAGAACATAATCTGCGAAAGCGACATATCCTTTGATGCCGCGAGGGTGCCCTCTATATCGGTTCCGGGGGCGAAAAGTTCGGGACTTTTTGTGCCCACAGTTTTTATGACCATGGCATCTCTGAAAAACGAAATAAGCTCAGAAGTTATAAAGCTAAAGGAAAGCGAGCCGCTATGCGCCTTTTGTGAATATGACAGCGACTGAGCAGTGTCCTCACTGCAGACCGCTTTTGCAAGTTCCACAATAAAGCTTCTATCCGCCTGACCCGACACCTTTGAAACAACGGCGCGGGTGACGTGATTATCAAAACTTGCACACTGGTCAAAAATCGAGAGGGCATCTCTCATTCCGCCATCAGCAAGGCGGGCGATAACCTGCGCCGCATCCTCGTCGAGCTCAATTCCCTCGCCCTGTGCAACCTTAAAAAGCTGCTCGATTATAAGGCTATCATCAATTCTCTGGAAATCAAACCTCTGGCAACGGGATATAATAGTTACGGGGACCTTATGAATCTCGGTTGTTGCGAGAATGAAAATGATATGCGCGGGCGGCTCTTCCATAATTTTTAAAAGAGCATTAAAGGCGCCCTGACTTAACATATGGACCTCGTCTATTATGTAAACTCGATATTTACAAACGGCAGGCAGATAAACCGATTCCTCGATTATATCGCGGATATTATCCACGCCTGTATGGCTTGCGGCGTCGATTTCAACGACATCTACAGCGCTTGAGTTTGCAATACTTTTACAGTTTGAACACTCAAGGCAAGGGTCACCACTGAGACTGTTTTCACAGTTTACCGCCTTGGAGAAAATTTTAGCACACGTTGTCTTACCCGTTCCGCGAGTACCTGTAAAAAGATATGCGTGACCAATTTTGCCGGTAGCAACCTGATTTTTAAGCACAGTCACGATATAATCCTGACCGATAACGTCCTCAAAAACCTGCGGACGCCATTTGCGGTAGAGCGCTTTATGCATATTTTTTCCTCCCCGAATAAAAAAATCCAATATATATTTAATTATACAATTTATAGACTATAATGTCAACTTCAAAAAAGCTCTTTGGGGCATTGAAATCTTACAAAATTTATGGTAATATATGAAAAAACGAAAGGAGCTTGTGTATGGCGCTTGACGGAATTTGCCTCGCGGTCATTTTAAATGAACTTCGCGAAAATTACATCGGTGCAAGGGTTGAAAAAATATCGCAGCCGTCCCGCGACACTGTGATTATTTCTCTGCGCTGCAAAGCCGGAAATAAAAAGCTCCTTATTTCGTCTGCCGCGGTGGGCGCGCGGCTTCATTTTACAGAAAAATCCCCCGAAAATCCTCAGACTCCGCCTATGTTTTGTATGCTTATGCGAAAGCATCTTACGGGCGGTAGGCTCACTTCTGTGCGCCAGATGGGTTTTGACCGCGTGGTTTTCCTTGATTTTGAGGTTTTAAACGAACTTGCCGACCCTGTTACCTTTTCGCTTTGCATAGAAATTATGGGTCATAACAGCAACATTATTCTTATAAACGAAAAAGGTGTTATTGCCGATGCTATCCGCAGGGTAAATGCCGATGTATCAAGCGTTAGATTTGTGCTCCCCGGGGTTAAGTACACACTGCCTCCCGAGCAGAATAAAAAGGATATTTTTTCCATTTCGGATGATGAGTTTGTAGAGAACATTAAGTCTTGCGGTGATATGGAACTTTCCCGTGCGCTTTTATCCCTATATAGCGGTTTTTCGCCCATCGTTTGCCGCGAGTTTGCTTATTTTTGCTCGAAAAATGCCGATATAAGATGCGATGAATTGTTAGCTGACGATTTTGACAAGCTTAAGTTCTTTTTAATCAAGTTTAAGGGCTATTATGAAAATCCCGAGCCCTGCGTAATCAACGATTTAAACAGAAGTCCCAAGGATTTTTCCTTTCTACCGATAAGGCAGTACGGACATAGTATGCTCTGCCGCGAATTTGATAGTCTGCACACCTTGCTTGACGAGTTTTACACCGAAAAGGACCGCATTGAGAGGATAAAACAAAAAAGTGGTGACCTACTTAAGACCGTTGTAAACATTTCGGACAGAATTACGAGGAAGCTTGCGAACCAGAAAAAAGACCTCGAAAAATGCCGCGATAAAGAGGTTTTAAGGAAAAAGGGGGATATAATATACGCCAACCTGAATGCACTCCAAAAGGGCATGACAACTGTGCGGCTGCCCGATTTTTACGATGAAAACGGCGGCGAAATTGAGATTGCGCTTGATTTCAAACTCACCCCCGTTCAGAATGCGCAAAAGTACTACAACGACTACCGCAAGGCCGACACCGCCGAGAAAATGCTCACCGAGCTTATAAAAAGCGGTAAAGAGGAACTCATCTACATTGAATCGGTTTTCGATGCGCTTACCCGTGCCTCTACTGACTCAGAGCTCACAGCTATAAGGCAGGAACTTTACGAGGGCAGGTACATTAGAAAAAGTGCGGACAAAAAGGCTATAAAGGTAGCCTCGCCATATCTTAAATACCGTTCCAGCGATGGATTTTTAGTCCTCTGTGGCCGCAACAATTTTGAGAATGATAAACTCACCCTAAAGGATAGCGCCAAGGGCGATATTTGGCTTCATACTAAGGATATCCCAGGGTCGCATACCGTTGTTGTAACCGAGGGAAAAGAGGTTCCCGACCGCACACTTACCGAGGCGGCATGCCTCGCGGCATATAATAGCCGCGCTAGAAATTCCTCTAAGGTTGCGGTGGATTATACCGCTATAAAGAACGTTAAAAAGCCGTCGGGAGCAAAGCCGGGAATGGTTATATATGAGGTTTACAAGACCGCTATTGTCACCCCGGATAGCGACCTTGCCGAGCGTCTTTCGGAAAAATAAAAAGTTGCCGCGCAAAAAGGCTGTGCGCGGCAATATTTTTTGCAAAATCGCTTGACATTAGGGCTCTTTATGTGGTATGATATCATTTGTCACACGGAGAGGTGTCCGAGTGGTTTAAGGAGCCGGTCTTGAAAACCGGTGATCCCGCAAGGGACCGTGGGTTCGAATCCCACCCTCTCCGCCACTCTTTTTTGTGACACAATAAGTTTAATTTACTTAAGCCAATGGAGATGTACTCAAGTGGCTCAAGAGGCTCCCCTGCTAAGGGAGTAGGCTGGGTAACCGGTGCGAGAGTTCGAATCTCTCCATCTCCGCCAAAATTAAAAGACCGCCCAAACGGGCGGTCTTTTGATTTTAGTATAATCTTAATGGATTCGAACTCGAGCACCGAAAGGTGCGGGCGGAAGCGCCGAGCGCTCGCAGTGCGAGATGAAGCGAAGACGCTGACGGCGCCGTGGTCAAAAAAATCGAGGAAACAAGCGTATGCGCCGAAGATTTTTTTGGGTACCACAAGAGGGGTTGCGAAAGCAACAACGAACTTCTCCATCTCCGCCATCAAAGGGCTACAAAAAAGATATAGCCACAGAAAAACTCTGATTTAATCAGGGTTTTTTCTGTTTTTATGGGCTAAATTTTAGTTTTCGGTTTGAACGTACAAAAAAGATATTTTTCACAGAACAGACTTGAACTTTCGCAAAAAACAACTGAGGTTTTTCGTAGTATCTTGCATTTCTTTTGCTGTTATGTTACACTGTTACACAGATACACATCAATCTGTGTAGAGGAGTTAAAATATTATGACTGAAAGAAATATGGTCAATATCACAATAACAATGACCAAGGAAGAACGCAAGGCGCTAAAGCAAATAGCATTGGATAATGAAACAACTGTTTCTGCTCTTCTCCGGCTATGGCTAAAAGAGTATCAGAAAAAGAAGGAAGGGGAGAAATAAAATGGCTAAGAAAGAAACTTGAACGCTGCGGCAAAAGCGAAAAAAGACGAATTTTACACGCAACTTTCGGATATTGAAAAAGAAATGCGATATTATAGAACGCATTTCAGAGATAAAGTAGTATTTTGTAATTGTGACGACCCGTTTGAAAGCAATTTCTTTAAGTATTTTGTGCTGAATTTCAATCGTCTTGGCTTAAAAAAGCTAATTGCTACATGTTATGCTTCATCTCCGATAGCAAACACCCAACTTTCCTTATTTGATGTTATAGGAACAGAGGAAAGCAGGCAAAACAAGCCCTATAAAGCCATCGTGACAAAAGTGTACGATAAGACAGGCGACGGTGGTATTGATATGTTTGATGTTGCTGAGCTAT
>JAZQLL010000076.1:0-14735 GCA_045542675.1 Oscillospiraceae bacterium | reverse complement strand
CATCAATAAGGGTCTTGTAAACCTTGCCGTAGGTTTCCATCCACTGACTTTCGGACATATCGTTTATGTTGTTAGAAATGTGCGCGTCACGAAAATCGAGTCCGTTTCCGGGGAAATGTTTGGCCGCACAGGCAAAACCATTAATGGTGTGCGCGCCTTCAAGATAAGCGCGGCTCATGTCTGCAACGCGGTTTTCATCGTTACCGAAAGCGCGCGCGACAACCTCGGTGTTAAGCCAGTTGTAGTGAGTGTCGCAAACCGGCGCAAACGCCATATTGCAACCGAGAGCAGCGGCCTCTTCATTTGAGCACTTTCCGAGTTTGTAGGCGTAATCTCTGTTGTTTGTAGCGCCCACCTTAATGCCGCTGCCGATATATGTTCCGTCGGCACAGGCTCCGTTTCCGCCCTGCTCGGTGTTGCAGGCAATAATGAGCGGAATTTTAGAATATTTCTGAAGGATTCTGTTCTGATTCTGAACTGCTGCACCTGGCATGGGATTGTACCTTGCGCCGCCGATGTGGTATTTTTCGACTAACTCTTTAAGATATTCCTCGTCAGCGCCCGCGGTGAGTTGGAAGAAAAGCTGTCCGACCTTTTCCTCGTCGGTCATTCCTGCGATGGTGTCGTTTACCCATTTTATGTCCTCATCCGAGAGGTAGAAAGGTTTCGCTTTAAGATTAACCATAGTTCTTCTCCTTTATTTTGAAAGATTTTGTATAAATTCCTTTGACTTTTGCTCCTGATACTGTCCGGAATATTCGCCGTTTATAAGTTTGCCAAGTCCGCAGTCTATAAATTCCTGCCAGGATTCCTTTTCCTTTTTGACAAGTATCGGGTAAAAGAAAACGCCGTTTTGCTCGGCGGCCTTTTTGTCGCCCGGCGCGTCTCCGCACATCAGAATGTTTTCTTTATTATACCCCTTTTTAATGAGTTCACCAATGCAAAAAGCCTTACTGCCCGCATTTTGAGTGAGCACTATGTCGGTGTGTCCGAGTAGTCCAAAGCGGCTCCACTCCTCTAAAACGGCACCGAGGTTTGCGCTCGAAACAACCGCAATGTCGACAAACTCGTGGGCAAATTTTAGTGCCTCTGAAACATTTTCAAATGGCTTTAGCTGACTTTCGGGCAGAGATTTTATCGACTCGTTTACCGCTTCGCTCCATGAAAGCGCCTTTTTAAAAATGTTCTTTTCGGGCTGACCTGAGATTGCGCGAGCGGGCGCCGCGTTCGAAAGCTCGTCACTGTTTTCAGCCCAAAAAACAAGGTCGTCGACACCGTCTATGACGGCGTACTTCCCGTTTATTTCGGATAGCGCCTGCGCAAGCCCTTTAAAGCGGTTTATGCCGCGGGTGAGCGAGTAGAGATTTATCTCGTTCCAACGCGCGAGTATTTCGGCTTCCCATTTTTCAAGTCCCCACTCTTTTACCATGCAAGGACCAAAACATTCAAAATGCTTTATATCCATTGTGTCCATGGCGCAGCCGTCACTGTCGACACAGACAAGATAATTTTTTTTCTTTTTAAATTCGGAAAGATTTTGCATAAAAACCCCCGCTTAGATTATTTAATTTTATTATATACAATTTTGCGTGATTGTTTAAGATAAAATGACATTTTTCAAACTTTTTATAAAATCATGGAAATTTCCCACGTATATGCCTTGTCATTATCGGATTTTCTATATTTGATTTCGAGTTCCTCATCTGAGTCAAATAACATTACCATGTGATTTTGAAAAGCGTCAGATGGTGAAATTATCGTATCATCCATTTTTAGAACCACATTGTATCCTACTAATTGTCCCCTGTAATATTCAGGAGTTGAAGAAACTAACTGAACATCTCCACGAACAATTTCATAATTTCCTTTCGAGCAGTTATATTCGAAGCTTGCGCTCTGATACAAATCGTGTCCCCAAAAACCACACACAGCGGATAATATTATTATAAGTGTTGAAAAAATGCTTAACCCTAGATAGCATGCTTTTTTACTTCCCTCGCCCTGACGTAGCATTTGTATAAATGGCACCACGACTTTAATTGATAGTAATATTATTCCGGTTAACGCAGCCAGCACCAACACACAGGATATAATATTAGATAAGGCGTATTCGTCAAAAGAAGTCCAAATTACCATTATATAACACCTCATTGTTATTTTATCATATTATGTTTTTACAGGCAAGCCCATGCAGTAATATTGTGTTTATTGGAGCTCGTTTCTCGTCCCCGTGGCATGACCAAATAGAGTGATAAATATTTCTATCGGGACTCTCCTCTCAACCAAAAAACAATCCCCCGGATTGTTTTTTTGCGATTCTGCTCTCGCTTTGCTCGCGCATCATCGGGTTTCGTTTCTCGTCCCTCACAGCGCGCACGCAAAACAAAAAAGAACGTGCATTTGCATGCTCTTTTCAGCCCGGGACTCTCCTCTCGCTTGACGAAAGGTCCACCGGACCTTTCTCCCAATCCTCCTGCTCCCGATGGTCGCGGTGGATTGGAGCTCGTTTCTCGTCCCTCACAGCACAAGCCAAAAGAAAAGAGAGATATGCAATGCATATCTCTCTTTTCTGGCGCGCTGTGAGGGACTCGAACCCCCGACCTTTTGGTTCGTAGCCAAACACTCTATCCAGCTGAGCTAACAGCGCACATAAACAAAACGCTTTTCAGCGCCAATATATATTAGCACAGTTGGACCTGCTTGTCAAGTGGTTTAAATGAAATTTTAACTTAGGCGTGTTGCTGCTTATTTTTATTTCTATTACTTATAAGAGCGTGGGTTGCCAGCCCCTTGCCGTTTATAATGTGCGAGAGCGCTGCGGGGGCGGGCAGTATTAAAAGAGCGGGTAAAAGATTCAGGCTAAGGCGCAAAGAAAGGGCGAAAAGCCAGGCTCTTTTGCCGCGCGTGAGGGTGGAACTTGCCTTAAAAATATTCTTCCGATTTCCGAGGGCAAAAATATATCGCGCCGCAGAAAATCTTTCACAGTAAATAAAATATAAAATTACGCAGGGCAGACAGAGCGCGAGGGACAAGAGCATTATAACAGCGGCAATATGACCTCTACCGAAATAGGTTGAAGAGAGCGCCGAGCCGAGCACAAAGAAGATGCAGGGCGCAAGGAAAAACACAACCGCTGCGCCACCCTTTCTTGCAAAAAGGCGAAGCGACAGAAGTACCGATGAAAAATACTGTTTGGGCGAGGTAAAATAAAACAAAACGGCAACAAGCGGCAGGGCTTTTTGTTCCTCAATAAGATATGCCGAGTAGCGCACAGTCCCCTGATAAACGGGGCATACTAAAAACACCATTGTAAGAAAGAACATGAGCGCCGTTGGAGCGTTTTCAAAGGCGGTTGCGAGCATGCCCCGAAGTACTGTTAGCATGTTTTGGATAAAATCGGGCGCTGAGGTATCCATAAGAGTATTGACGCTCATATCTGCCTGCGAGAAAAGGCTAAGGTACACCGAATGAACGGGCTCAAGGGTGAAAAATTCGTTGGTTATAAACACCAGTGCTATGCAAAGTGCGGCGGCGGAAATGAGCAAAGAGGGGAAAAACAAATACTCAAGTTTGCCCGCGCGCATTAATAGTTCTTTTCGACCTTTTAAAATTTCGTTTTTGTTCAAAATATCACTCCTTTACCTTAATATGCCCGTTTTATACACTTGCTAAACTCTAAAAAATGGGTTATACTTATTTCATAAGGACAAAAGGAGAAAGATTATGATTATAATGGCGGTCGATAGCGGAGAGGTAAGAAGCGGAATCGCGGTGTGCGATAAAAGCGAAACACTGGCATCTCCCGTTTGCGTTATAACCGAATATAACAGGGAAAAGCGACTTGAGAAAATCGCACAAAAGGCGCTCCAACTTAATGCCGAGCACATAGTTGTGGGACTGCCCAAAAATATGGATGGCAGTGAGGGCGAGAGGGCGCAGACCTGCAGACAGTTTGCCGAGGATTTGCACAAGTTTTTAGAGCAAAAAATCCCCGTTTCGCTCTGCGACGAGCGAGCCACAACTATGCTTGCCCATACATACCTCTCGATGAATGATGTTCGCGGCAAAAAGCGAAAAGAGAGTGTGGACGCCGTTTCGGCGGTTATAATTTTGGAAGATTTTATTGCTATGAAAAAGGCTAAATCTTAAGGAGAATTTATGAACTTGCAACTTACAAAAGCATTTGATTTTATAGACAAAAATCGCGAAAATATAGTAAATGACCTTTGCGCCCTTGCGCGCATCCCTTCCATTTCCCAGCAGGGAAAGGACGAGTTTATTTACTCAAAAGAGGTAAACGATGCGCTTTTAAAGTCGCGCGAACTTTATGAAAAGTTCGGCTTCGATTTAAAGGTTAATGAGAGGGACGGTTACGCCATTTTTTCCTCAGACGGCAGTGGCGACGGTATCGGACTTTTTGGACACGCCGATGTTGTGCCCGTAAATGAAGACTGGGTAAAAACCGCTCCGTTTTCGCCTAAAGAGGAAAACGGCATACTCTACGGCCGCGGCGTTTCGGACAACAAGGCGGGAATTATCTGCTCGCTTTATGCTCTGGCGGCGCTTAAAGAGGCGGGAGTTTTCCCAAAAAACAAAATTACTTCCTACGTCGGCGGAAGTGAGGAAACGGGACTTCTTGACATTGAGGCCTTCGTAAAAAATGAGAAGATGCCAAAGGTAAATGTGGTGCCCGATAGCGATTTCCCCGTTTCGCTAGGCGAAAAAGGAATACTTCATATTGATGCAAAAAGCCGCCTGCCGCTGTCCGATGTTGTAAAATTTGAGGGCGGCAGAGCGTACAATGTTGTGCTCGATAGGGTGAATGTCGCTTTTTCGGATGACACAACAAAAACTTTTTCAGGGCTTACCGCCCACGCCGCCTACCCCGAGGGCTCGGAAAACGCGGCGTATAAAGCGGCGTGCGAGCTTTCACAGAGCGATAGCGTTGCGGAAGGTGATAGAAAAATTCTGTCCGATTTTGCAAAATGCATAGAGGGCTACTACGGCCAAAACCTCGGCATAGCCTCGAGCGGTGCTTTTGGAAATCTTACTTGCTGCAACGGAATGGTACGGATTGAAGATGACGGCAAACTCTTCTTCACCCTCGATATCCGCTACGGAAACGAGATAAGCGGCGGCGAAATTATAAAAAATGCCACCGAAAATCTTGAAAAGTTTGGATTCGAGGTTGCACGCTACACCGATGATGAGGGGTTCTTATTAGATGGCGACTGCCCCGAGAGTAAAGTTATCTTGGACGCCTGCCGAGAGGTTTCGGGTATAAGTGACGCCAAGCCTTATCTTACCTTTGGCGGCACATACGCGCGCAGGCTTAAAAATGCCTATGCCATAAATCATAGCGCACCTTTTGATGTTGGTACGCTCGGACTTCCTAAGGGTCACGGCGGGCCGCACCAGAGCGACGAGGCGCTTTCAATTGATGCGCTTTTAAAGGGGATCAAAACCCTCGCAGCAATAATATCGGGACTCGATAGTGCAATATAAAAACGAATTGCAGGGAGTGGATTTATCCGCTCTCTTTTGTTTTGCATAAACGAAAGGTCTGCGCAAAACAAATTTTATTTGATGCGCTCATGCCGCGCGGGCGCCATATTTCTGTCCGTAGCAACAGAAATATGGAAAAGAATGCATTTAAGGGGGACCGACTGTCCCCCTCTCGCAAGGGCGAACACCGTTCGCCCGCTTTGCAAAACCGCCTCGATTTATTTCAAAAATATGGAATATGTCGATCTGATTTTGCAAGAATATAAACATTGTGAAAAATTTCTCAAATTTTAGAAAAAATAGGACATATACTATTGACAGGCATTAGGACATGTGCTATAATTAGTACATATCCTAGAATGATCGTTTGTCAGGAGTTGAAAACATGGCGTATACGCCCATAGAAAAAGGAAAAGAGATGAATCCCACTAAACTTAAAATAATCAAAACGGCGGTTCCCTTATTCTTTAAAGAAGGGTACTCCAATGTAACGGCCCGACGCCTTGCTGACGAGGTTGGAATCAGCACGGGAAACCTTACATTTCATTATCCCACAAAAGAGCATCTTCTTTTGGAACTTACCAAAGCTTTTTGTGAATATCAATGGGATATGACTTTAAATTATTCTAAATATAAGGTTTCGTTGCTGTTTGCCTATGCGCTGGAAATAGCGGTACAAACGGCAGTTTGCCACACGAGTGATATTGCAAGAGAATTTTATATCTCTGCATACACCCACCCGATGACCCTTGCGGAAATCAGAGAAGTGGATTTTAGAAAGGCTCAGAAAGTTTTCCGGGAATACAACTTAAACTGGACAGAGGCGGACTTTAAGGAAGCGGAAAATATTGCTTCGGGAATAGAACTCTCGGCAATGATGGCGGAAGAAGAGAAAGAATTTTCGCTTGAAAAAAGGATTGAGGCGGTGCTTGATGCGCTGATGAAACTCTATAATGTTCCGCCCGAGGAACGAAGCGAAACGATTGAAAAAATACGAAAAACAGATTGTATGGAAATGGTAAAAGACATACTCCCGCGATTTGCGGAAAACATAGACAGATATATAGCATAAGAGGAGGAGTGCTAAATGACAAGTAAATTTTTCAGAAAGACAAAGGCTAAGAAAATCTTAAGCGCATTTTTATCTTTTGTCATGGTGTTTTCAATGGTGCAGTGCCTGACACTAGGCTCGTTTGCCGCCACTGCCGACACCAGAGTTGTAGACAACAGTACGATGGATGACTGGAAGAACTATTTTGGTGAAAACGTTCTTTCAACCCAAAACGCAGGTAAGGTCTGGACCGATAAATCGGTTCTTAAAGAGGGCTTTACTGTAGGTTCGGGCGCAAACGAGGTCACAATTTCTCTCGATTCGCAGGATAACGAGAGCTTTTTAGTTGTCCTTTCGGCCATTGCCTCAAACGCGCAGGTAACAGGTAAGACAAGCGCTCCGCTTGACACAATGCTCGTGCTTGACGTTTCGGGCTCAATGAATAACAATAGCGGTAACAACGATGCGGTCGAGGATTTAGTCGATGCCGCAAATGCAGCCGCAAAGAAACTTTTTGAAGCAAACGATAAAAACCGAGTAGGCGTTGTGCTTTATTCAAGCAGCGCGTCTGTGCTTCTCCCTTTGGGAAGCTACACTACCGCAAGTGATGATAACTATTTCAATTACACAACCAGAGGCGGTGACGAGTATATTTCGGTAGACTCTGATGTACGTGTTGCGGGAACGAGCACAAGACCTTCTGCCAACACTACTGAGGTTGTGGGCGCAACCTATGTTCAGACGGGTATTCACCTTGCAAAAGAGCAGTTTGTTGCCGCAAACAATCAGACAACTGTTGACGGCGTAAAGCGTCAACCCGTTATGATTGTTATGTCGGATGGTAATCCCACCTATTCTACAACCGAATATACCAATCCCGGTAGCCACAACTTAGGAAATGGACAGGCAAGCTCCACCTCGGCGGCACAGGGCTTTGTAACTCAGCTTACCGCTGCCTACGCAAAACAGCAGGTTAAGGAAAAATACGGAAGCGACCTTTTATTATACACACTCGGATTTAAGGTTACTGACGGTTCTATCGCAGAAAGCGTTTTAAATCCCGACGAGTCAACCACTGCGATAAATGACCTCTGGGTTGAATGGGATAATGCCGCTGTAGGCGGAAATGTTGCAATAGAGAGAAGCGGCGAGTGGGTAAATACCGGCTCGTTTTGGAATCCCAACTATGAGTATGTTGAAACCACTACAGATGTAGTCAAGGTGGACGGACTTTCTCAAAAATATGTTGATAAGTACTTCTCAACCTCAAGCTCCCTTACAGACGCTTTTGAGGATATTGTCAGCGAGGCTCTTCTTCAGGCAAAATATCACCCCACGCTTGTTAGCAAATCGGAAGATCTTGACGGATATGTTTCCTTCGTTGATAGGATAGGAAAATATATGGATGTCCGCGATATGAAGGGAATCCTTATAGGCGATCATCTCTTCTCGGGCGCGGATATTGCATCGAACTTCGAAACCAATGGCGGAACTGCAGGTAACGAGCACATTGCGGCTATTATGCAGCGCCTTAAGATCGATGACGAGGATGTTGTAAAAACCCTCGTATCGCTCGCGATGAACGATAATCAGCTTTATTATAACAGCACAACAGGTGAGTACTCCAACTATATCGGTTGGTATGCAAACGCTCAGGGCGCTTACCTCGGTTACTATAACGAGGGCACAACAGTTCTCCCCGAGGCTACCGGCGACGTTAATACAGACCCTGCATTTGTCGTTCGCAGTTACGGTTATCTCGGTGAGGTAGATAAGGAACACGGTGTTACCGAGTCTGATATGATGTTCGTTACCGTTCAGGTAAGACACAACATCAAAACAGGCGAGGAACTTGTAACATTTGCAGTCCCTGCAGCGCTCATCCCTATTGTAACTTACGATGTAACACTCGACGAAAACGATGAACTCGAGAATCTTACGGTTTCCGGCGCAGAGGCTCCCATCCGTCTTATATATGAAGTGGGACTTAGCGATAAAGTTAACGCCCTTACACTTCACGATCCCAATGTTGTGGATCCTGCATATCTTGCAGCAAATGAAAATGTCGACGGAACAGTTAATTTCTACTCAAATCAGTATGAGGTCGATGGCTCTGTAGGTTACGGAAAGGTAAACACCTATTCCTATTTTAACCCTGCAAAGCAGAATGACCGATATTACTACACAGAAGACACCCTTATTTACACAGATACAAACGGAACTGTATACACGGGCGCCGCGGCTCCCTCGGGCAGCACATTCTATCGCGGATATACCGTTTATGCAAAGAACGGCTCCTTCCAGACAAAGACCGAGTATGAGCCAATATCCGAGTACTCACTCGCTAAGGCGAAATCAAACGGCGATGGCACCTGGAGCGTTCCTAAAGGAATCGTTCATACCTTTACAGAAGGTTTGGGAGTTTACAAGAATCCCAACAGAACGCAGACTCTTACTGATGCACAAGGCAGAGGTATCGTTAACATCCCATTCGTTGACACAACCGGTCACGAGGTTGACGAGTCGGGCTACTACTTCTACGTTGGAGCAACTCTTGGAAATAACGGTAAACTCACTGTTACTCCCGCAACAGGTATAAGACTTTCTAAGACTGTTGAAGGCACACAAACCAACGAGCTTTTTACATTCACAATTACAGGCTCGAATGCCGATGCAGGCAGAACATATCCTGCAACCCTTTTTGATGGCGTTAATGAATCGGCAGAAACAAGTGTTACCTTTGATGCAAGCGGTATCGCACAGGTTAGTCTCAAGCATGGTCAAAGCCTCTTTATCACCGGAATGACCAAAGACAGAACCTATACCATTACCGAGAATGAAACCATTGACTATATTGTTTCCACAGTAAACGGAGCTCCCGCATTAAAGGCGGAAGTTACCATTAAGGAAAATGAACTTGCAAATGCCGCATTTGTAAATATTGAGCGCGGCAAGGGTGACCTTACAATCACAAAAGAAGTACACCACAACCTCGGCGGAGGTTACACAATCAATCCCGATAAGAAGTTTACAGTTGAGGTTACTCTCTCGGGTATTGGAACCGCTGATAAGAACTTTAATGCCGAGCATTCCGCTATAGGAACCACTTCGGTTACAACCGATGAGAACGGTAAATTTACAATTACCCTCGCTCACGATGAGAAGATAGAAATATTTGACCTGCCCGTTGGAACAAAGGCAAATATTAAAGAAACCGGCTATGTAGCGGCGTTTACTCCCGAGTATATGGTAAACGGCACCGTTACAGGAAATGCTGCGGACGGCGCTAATGCAACCGTTGCAAGCGACATCGTGGCTACCGTTATTATCACAAACGATTATGACCCCGACCCCGTGTCTCACCCCATCAACATCACTGTTGGCGGAAGCAAGGTTTTACAGGGCAGAGACTGGCAAAACTCTGATGTGTTTACCTTCCGCTTTGAAAAATACGATGCGGCAAGTGGCACATGGAATAAGGTGATCGGTGTTGACGATGTTTCGGTGCGCGGCAGTGATGCTCAAAAGACTTTTGAGTTTGCAAACGCCTTTCAAAACGAAAACCTTACAGCTCTCGGCACCTACTATTACAGGGTTGTTGAGGTTATCCCCGATGAGAGAATTGGCGGAATCACCTATGACAGAACTGTACACTCATTCGGCGTTGTAGTATCAGACGACCTTTCGGGTGAACTTAAGATAACCGATGTCGTTCCCTACAGACCCAGTACAGTAGTTGCAAAAAATGGCGACGCTTGGGAAGTTTCGGCACAATTCACTAACGTCTATAGTACAACGGGAACTGCTACAGTTTCTATCGATATTACTAAGGCGATAAACAACCCCACCAACAGTCCCAATGCCACCTCGGCAGGTTATAAGTTTGAGGTACTTGATAATAGTGGGCAGGTAATATACACCTCGGCAGAGACTACCGATCGCGGTTTCACCCGCGTAGTAATGACGTTCGATAGCCTCGGTAAAAATACCTACACACTAAGAGAGTTTGTTCCCGCAAATTATCCCGACACAATGGGATATGATACCCACACCCTTGAATTCACGGTAGAAATTACCGATAACGGTCATGGTGGATATGCGGCTGTAATCTATAAGGGCACAACCGCTCCCGCAGGTGCTACCGACAGAATTTCGGAAACCTTTACAAACTCATATCTCCCCAAAACACAAACGGCTGACCTCTATATCTCGGCAGACAAGACCCTTACAGGCCGCGATATGAACGCTAATGAATTTACCTTTGTGCTCCACCCCCATGGTGATGAGGATACAATCCTCGCAACAGGTAAAAATGCGGCGGCTCAGGATGGCAAGTCGGCTACAATTACCTTCGATAAGCCTCTCACCTTCAACAAGGTCGGAATTTACGAGTTTGATATGGGCGAGAGAGTGGAGGAAAAGAACGGTCTTACAATCGATAAAAACCACTATCACATTGTTGTAACAGTTACAGATGACGGCGGACAACTCAAGTCATCCTACACTGTAGCCAATACCGCAGATAACACCATTCACTTCAAGAACACCTACAAAGCAAAGGAAACTACACACACAATCAAGGGCTCAAAAACCCTTATCGGCAAAACACTTGTTAACGATGAATTCACCTTTGTTCTCAAAGAAGTTGATGAGAACGCAAATGATTTTAACGGCGCTAAGGTTTACGAAGCTAAGAACTTTGCAGATGGCACCTTTAGTTTTGAAACCATTTCTTATACACAAGCAGGCGAATATTATTACAAGGTTTATGAGAAACAGCAAAGCGCAGTTGGCGGCATAACCTTTGACAAGACCGAATATTTCGTAACAGTCAAGGTAACCGACGACAAATTAGGTTCACTTTCCGCAAGCGAAACCATAAGCGGAGCAAATGCAATTTCCTTTACTAACACCTATAAAGCAGCAGCAACCTCTGCCACCGTTCCCGGTGACAAGGTATTAACAGGCAAAACCCTCTCGGCAGGCGATTACACCTTTGAGCTCTATGCATCCAATTCAAGTTGGGCCCAGGGTGCACTTATTGAGGGCGATGTCAAGAACGATGCAAGCGGCACCTTCACATTTACAAAACTCGGAACACTCAATCCCGAAACAAGCAAATATGAATTCACCGAGGCCGGCAGCTATTACTATCTCGTAAAAGAGAAGAATGGCGGCACCGAGATTGACGGCGTATTCTATGACCCGAGCGTTTACAGAGTTTTAGTAGTTGTTACCGATGACCTTGAAGGTCAGCTTCATGCAAGCGTTCACACCTACACCGCAAATGGCATTCCTACCGACCTTATTTTCACAAATGAGTACCATGTTGTTCGCGGCAAGGACATTGAAATAAGCGGCACCAAGTCACTTAATAAGGTCACCTTGCGTGATGCAATGTTTGATTTTGCCATCTATAGTGCAAACGCAAACTTCGAGAAAACCAGTAACACACCGCTTGATACAGTTTCCAACACAGGAGACTCCTTTAAATTCAACATTTCCTACACTCCCGATGATATTGCAACCGGCACATTCTATTATGTTGTAGAAGAGGTCAATGCAGGTCACAGAATCGATGGTATCACATACTCTACCGCTAAGTTTAACGTAGAGGTTGAGGTTTATGATAACGGTGACGGAAATGTAGGCACAACCATAAACATCGCAAACGGCCCCATTGTGTTTACAAATGTTTATACCGCAGATGCCGTTTCGGCTACCATTGACGGTGAAAAGAATGTGACCAACATGAATCTCTCGGCGGGCGCATTCACCTTTGAGCTCTATGCATCTGACGAGAACTGGACACAGGGCGCACTTATCGAGGGCGATGTTAAGAACGACGCAAACGGTGACTTCACCTTCACAAAACTCGGCACTTATAACAATGAAATCGATAAGTGGGAGTTTACACAGACAGGAAGTTACTACTACCTCGTAAAAGAGAAGGACGGCGGCAGCGAGATTCGCGGCGTCTTCTATGACGATGAGGTTTATAAGGTTCGCATCGACATTACCGATAATCTTGGGGGCAAGCTTGAGAAGTCTGTCAATGTATTTAAGTCAAACGGCGCAGTTTCCGAACTTGTATTCAACAACGAGTACAGGATCGTTCGCGGCGATAGCGCAACATTCGGCGGAACCAAGACCCTTCGCGGACTTACCCTTAACGATAATATGTTTGAGTTTGAGCTGTTTGAGGCCGATTCAAACTTCGTTAAGAAGAGCGCAACCGCTAAAAAGAGCGTTTTCAACGATGGAAACAGCTTTGAGTTTACTGTAGATTACACACCCGCTGACCTTGCAACAGGCAAGTTCTATTATGTAATCGAGGAGAAAAACGCAGGCGAGCGCATTAAGGGTATCACTTATTCCCGCGCTTCTTATAAGGTAATCGTTACAATTACCGATGGCGGCGATGGCAGTATCGATACAGATGTAGACGTCGTAAACGGACCCGTAACATTTACAAATGTTTACACTGCAGATGCGGTTTCGGCTACCATTGAGGGTAAAAAGCAACTTAAGGATAAAGACCTTAAGGCAGGCGATTTCACATTCGAACTCTACGCCGCAGATGAGTATTGGACTCAGGGTGCGCTCGTTGAGGGCGATGTCAAGAACGATGCGGACGGCAACTTCACCTTTACAAAACTCGGCACCCTCAACGCAACCACCAACATGTACGAGTTTACCGAGGCTGGTAGTTACTATTACATCGTCAGAGAGAAGAATGGCGGTAGCGAGATAGACGGCGTTCACTATGACAATTCGGTCTACAAGGTGCGCGTTGACATCACAGATGACCTTGAGGGCAAACTTCATAAGGCAGTAACCGTTTATGACTTTGGCGGAAACGGCGCAGAGCTTGTGTTTAAAAATGAATACAAGGTCGTTCGCGGCGAGAGCGCCGAAATCACAGGTAATAAGGTTCTTACCGAGGGCACTCTTGAGGATAATATGTTCGAGTTTGAACTTTTTGAGGCGGATGCAAACTTCAATAAGGCTTCTGATACACCTGTTGATACAGTTTCCAACACAGGAGATTCCTTTAAGATCACTCTCGACTACGAGCCTGGCGACATTGCGGTCGGTAAGTTCTACTATGTCGTATCCGAGAAGAATGCAGGTCAGAAGATAAACGACATCGACTATTCAACCGCAACCTTTAACGTAATCGTTACAGTTTCCGATGGCGGAAACGGTAAGGTTCAGACCGTGGTAGATGTAGTAAACGGACCTATCGTGTTCACAAACGTTTACAACCCCATTCCCGAGGATATTGAGGTTACAATCGGAGTTGATAAGAGTGTTGAAAATAAGGGCAGTGAAAAGATCGGTCCTGATGGATTTGAATTCGTGCTCGAAAACACCACCCTTAACACAAAGGTAAATCTTCGCACCGATAAGGATGGCAAGATAGACTTTGCGCTTAAGTTCACCGCAAACGATATCGGCAAGAAGTTTGAGTACAAACTTTATGAGACAAACGAAGGTAAACTTGGAGTAACCTATAGTGAACTTGTATACAAGTTCAGCATTGAGGTTACAAAAGAAAACCACAAACTTTACGCTTACCTTAGCGAAAATCCCGTGGCGGTATCAGAGAGTAGATATGAGTTTAAAAATGTCTATGACTACACTCCCACTCCTTCTACACCCCCAACACCTCCCGGACCTCCTGCTCCCGACACAGGCGATGCAAACTCGCTTAACTTCTGGATGATAGTTATGATTCTTTCGCTCGGAGCAGTATTAACCCTTTCTCTTACTTCAAAGAAAAAGGAAAAAGCCAATCAGCGTTAAGACTCCTCCTCTGAGTCTTAAGTGAAAAAATCCCTCCCGAAAAGTCGGGAGGGATTTTTCTTTGCTTACTATATTTGATTTAGCCGCCGTATTTTATCATATTATCGATGCAGCGCTTTGCCTTAATTCTGGTTTCTTCGGAAAGAACTATTTCCTCTCCGCCCTCACCCTTACAGCAGGCGAGCACATCAGCGAGTGTTGTGAGTTTCATATCACTGCAGACAAGATGCTTTGAAAGTGGATAAAACTTTTTATCGGGGCACTCAAACTGCAGATGCGAAACGATGCTGTTTTCGGTGCCTATGATAAATTCAGTCTTGTCGCTCTTTTTGGCGTAGTTCATAATGCCCGTTGTCGAGCCGACATAGTC
>JAZQLL010000075.1:0-4452 GCA_045542675.1 Oscillospiraceae bacterium | reverse complement strand
AGCCGTCGGCTTCGGCCGACGGCTTTTTCCTTTTAAAGAGGAGATGTATTATAAACAATTCTTTGAAAATATCAATTTTATTTATCACCGCACCCGCAGGAGCAACCGCCCGTATTCTTAGACGGACAGTCTGCGTAGGGGCAACCGATACACTTTTTGCCGCTCCTTTTAGCCTTCACAATATAGGCGATCGCGCCGCCTAAAACAAGAACTATAACGGCAATTACGATAATATCTGTAAGTGTCATAAAATCACCTTTTAAACGTTAGCAGTTTCCTTTTTCCTGGCTTTTGCTTCTTCCTCGGCCTTAATTTCGCGGTTTCGCTTTGCGATAAGTGCCGCTAAAACCGCTGCAAATACCGCAACGATTGCCCAGCCCAATATAGGCATCCAGGGCTCGCCGAGGCTCTCGCCCATGATAAGACTTCCAAAGAAGAAGGTTAAAAATCCGACGGTAAAGCCGACTCCGAGCTGCAAACCGATTCCGGCAAAGAGCCACTTTTTGCTCTTTATTTCGGCGTTCATTGCGCCGATAGCGGCAAAACAGGGGGGAGTAAAGAGGTTAAACATCAGGAATGCGAGCGCGCCGACGGCGGTAAGACCGAACTTGGCGGCAACCTCACTTTCACTGCCCTCAAGCATTGCAAGCTCGTCAAGATTAAAGAGATTTGACATAGAGAAGCAAACTGCGAGCGTGCCAACAACGTTTTCCTTTGCGATAAAGCCAGTAACAGCCGCCGCGGCGTGCTGCCAGGCAACAACGCCTATAACGGGAGCTACGATATATGCAAAAGGAGTTGCAACTGTTGCGAGGATGGAATCACTTGCGCTGCCTGCTGGAGTAAAACTCCAGGTGAATGTCTGCATTACGTGAACGATAAAGTTACAAACCAGAATAATAGTTCCCGCTTTTACAATGTAAGCCCAACCGCGCTGACACATTGAAACAAACGCTTTCCAAAGACTCGGCAGTTTGTACTCGGGCATCTCCATAATAAAGAATGACTTTTTCTTTCTGTTGCCCGTAATGGCGTTGATTATAAGCGCGCAGAGGAAGATAATAACAATTCCCACAAAATACATTGAGGCGCCAACCCATGCCGAGCCGCCAAAGAATGCGCCCGCAAAAAGTGCAATAACGGGAAGCTTTGCGCCGCAAGGCATAAAGGGCGCGAGCAGGGCGGTTGCTCTGCGCTCGCGCTCATTTTTTATGGTGCGAGAAGCCATAACGCCGGGAATTGCACAACCTGTTCCTATAATAAAGGGAATAACGGACTTGCCCGAAAGTCCCACTTTTTTGAAAATCGGATCAAGCACAACTGTAGCCCTTGCCATATAGCCACAGTCTTCAAGTAAGGCAATGAGAAAATACATTACCATGACAAGCGGCAGGAAGCCGACAACTGCAATAACGCCGCCTATGATACCGTCAACTAAGATAGAACCCCAAATATTTTCGGTGCCACCGATAGCATTCGCTACCCACTCTTGGCCGCCTTCGAGAATTCCCACCAGCCAGTCTGCAAGCCAAACGGCAGGTCCCGACTGCGAAATCCAGAACACGCCGTACATAACAAGTGCAAAAATGGGAATTCCAAACCACTTGTTTGTAAGGAATGCGTCTATTTTATCCTGGAAATTTTTCTCGTTGGTATGTACTTTGCGAGTTTCAACCTCAGCTACGATTTTGTTTACGAATTCAAAACGATTTCTGTCCGCTTCTTCAACGGTCTTCTTGTCAGTAAGATCAATATCTCCCTGAACAAAAGGCGCCTTTTGGCTCTTGCCGCATATTGCTACTGCCTCGGAAACTACTGCCTTAAGGCCTCTTGCAGAGGTGGAAATAGTTTCAATTACAGGGCAACCGAGAAGCAAAGAAAGTTTTACCTTTTCAATGTCGGTGTGCTTCTTTTCATTTATATCCGATTTGTTCAGTGCCACAACAAGCGGAATACCGAGTTCTAAAAGCTGCGTTGTAAAGAAAAGGCTTCGGCTTAAATTTGTGGCATCAACAATATTTATGATGACATCCGGCTTTTCATTCCTAACATACGAACTTGTTATGCTTTCTTCCGAAGTAAAGGGCGACATTGAGTATGCTCCCGGAAGGTCAACAGCAATAAGTTCTGCACCTCTTGAATAAGATTTTTTGATCGGATGTTCTTTTTTGTCAACGGTTACACCCGCCCAGTTTCCGACCTTCTCGCTCTTTCCTGTAAGAGCATTGTACATTGTGGTTTTACCACTGTTTGGATTACCTGCTAAGGCAATTCTCATAAGGGATTCCTCCTAAGAATGTAGAAAAATTAACTGACTTTGAGGTGAGTTAGCCGCCGCTAACTCGGGGTTAAAAACAAACAGCCGCAGAGAAAACACAGAAATTAAATAATGATAGCCTCTGCAAGCTGGTTATCTATGTTGTATCTTCCGTCCTTGATTGAAACGGTGCAACCGCCTTTAAGGTGCGCAATAACAGTAATGGGCTGACCACTGTAGCAACCAAGAGAAAAAAGGAAAGCATCGAGTTCCTCATCGTCAGTCACTATTTTCTGGATTATGTATTCCTTGCCTTCTTTGGCATCTTTTAGTGTCATCATATTCACCGCGATTGTGTTGGTTTGAGAAGTTAGCCTCTGCTAACTCCCTAAGTAATAATAGCACTGCAACTGGATTTTGTCAAGAATTTTTTGGAAAAATTCACAAAAAAATTCGCCCCCTTGAAAAAAAGATATGGTGTGGTATAATAGTTGTAGAACTTTTTGGAGGTAAGATATATGCGCTTTAATGAATCAGCGGAAATGTATCTTGAAACTATATATGTGCTCTCAAAGGGGAAGCCTATCGTGCGTTCGATTGACGTTGCCGAGAGCCTGGGATATTCAAAGCCGAGTGTGAGCCGCGCGGTATCGCTTTTAAAGAAGAGCGGACACCTTGAAATGCTCCCTGATGGCGCGCTTGTTTTAACAGAGAGCGGCTTTGAACTTGCAAAGAAAATATATGAGCGCCACGACATTTTAACCCGCTGCCTGATACAGCTGGGCGTAGACGAAAAGGCGGCAAGCGAGGATGCTTGTAAGGTTGAACACGTTATAAGTGACGAAACTTTTGAAGCTATAAAGAAGTTCATTTCCCAGAACTAAACGGGAGCAGGCCTGTTTTTATGTAAAAAACTAAAAAACACTTGCATTTTCTTAAATAGAGTGGTATACTATATAATGTAATAACACGAAAGGCTAAAGAGTGGGTCCTCCCGCTCTTTTGTTTTTGTAAAAAACAAGGAGGAAATTATGGGCAAAAGTAAAGGCAATACCGCCGAAACAGTCAGATGCATCGTTCTCCCCGTTTGTGAAGAAATGGGTCTTCGCATTTGGGACGTTACCTTTGAAAAAGAGGGCGCCGATTGGTTTTTAAAGGTGCTGGTTGAAAAGGATGGCGAGGACATCGATATTTTAACCTGCGAAAACTTTAGCCGCGCTATCGACCCGCTAATTGATGAGGCAGACCCCATTGAGCAAAGCTATTATTTGGAGGTCGGCTCGCCCGGGCTTTTCAGAAGACTGCGTCTGCCCGAGCATTTTGAGAGATATATTGGCTCGGTTGTGCAGGTTAGGCTCATAAGACCCGATGAAAATAAACGAAGAGAGATAGAGGCAAAACTTCTGTCTTTTGAGAATGGCGAGATAGCCTTAGAGGGCGAGGAAAATAAAATAAAGCTCTCGGATACCGCATTTGTTAAACTTTGTGACGAAAATATATAAACGAAAGGATCAGGAAAAAATGAATAACGAATTTTTTGATGCACTTATTGTTTTAGAGCAGGAGAAAGGCATAAATGTAGAGAGCCTGCTTGAGAAAATCCGCGTTGCTATTGAAAATGCGGTAAAGAAGGATTTCGGCGAGCCCGAAAACATTATTATCGACATCAATCCCGAGACAAGAAAATTCTCGGTTGCTATCCGCAAAAATGTAGTTGAAACAGTTGAAAATCCCAAGGCTGAGATTTCGCTCGACCAGGCGCTCACACACACCAAGAGAGCAAAAATCGGCGGTCATATCGATATTAAGATTAAGACCAAGGATATGGGAAGAATCGCCGCTCAGAGCGCGAAACACGTTTTCCGCCAGGGAATCAAAGAAGAAGAGAGAATGAACACCTTCAAAGAGTATCAGAGCAAGGTTCACGAGCTCATCTCTGCAAAGGTTGTCGGCATAGACGAGGCAAGAGGCAGCGTTACTCTTGATATGGGTAAGGGCGAACTTATGCTCCCCTCTACAGAGAGCATCCCCGGCGAGACCTTTGAAATCGGACAGAGCATAAAGGTTTATGTTGTTGATGTTAAGCGTAACCTTGAAAAGACCTCCCGTCCTCCCAAGATTATGATTTCGAGAACACATCCCGGTATGGTTAAGCGCCTTTTTGAACTTGAGGTGCCCGAGATTTATGATGGAAC
>JAZQLL010000074.1:0-13060 GCA_045542675.1 Oscillospiraceae bacterium | reverse complement strand
CCACAAAAAAGCACTCCATACGGAGTGCTTTTTCCTTTTACCTATCACACATTCTACTGCCTTTTCATCTGTCTTAAGAAGAGAAAGCATGCGGCGGCGGTTGTGACTGCGGCGTATATAACAACGGGGAAAAGGTGGGGCAGGACATCCGAAAGATTGCCGCCGATTATTGCTCGCTGAAGCTCGACCGAGTGGACAAACGGCAGTAGATTTGCGATTTTCTTAAATGCTCCGCCGACTAAATTTAAGTCAAACCACACCCCCGAAAGCCACGCCGACAGATTGGTGAGAAGTGCGCCGCATATACCGCCGACCTGCTTTACATTGAGCACACTGCCGCATAACAGTCCGAGCGAAATGTAAAAAACAGATATGGGCAAAATCATCAAAACGGCGCATAAAATGTTTGCCGTAACGGGTAAGCCGAGAATAACTGCAACAAGATAACACACCGCGCTTTGTGCTAGCGCTATCGGGATAAGGGGCAACATATAACCCAAAATGAAATCGTAGGATTTAAGCGGCGTGGTGTACAGCCTTTGAAGAAACGAGGTTTCTCTGTCCCGGGAGATTAAGGTGGCGGCGAAAAGGGTTATAAAAGACAGACCGAACACCGCAATTCCCGGAGCCAGACTATGAATTTCGAATAACTTAACAGGTATGTTTGCCTGTATTGCACTGAGAAGCAACAACAATACAATCGGAAATCCCAATCCAAACACAAGATTTATGCCATCGCGCAAAATCTCTTTTGCGCATCGCTTGGCAAATGCCCACGTTCTCATTTTTCCTCCCCCTTTACAATAGAAATAAAGGCGTTTTCAAACCTGTCGGTAGCGGTCGTTTGCATAAGTTCATCCGCCGTACCGATGCTGAGCAGTTTGCCGTTTTTCATAATGCCGATGCGGTCTGACAGCGCTTCGGCCTCCTCCATATAGTGAGTTGTGAGTATAATCGTTGCCTTGCCTTTCAGGGCGCGAATGGTGTCCCATAGTTCACTGCGCGCGATAACATCGAGACCCAGAGTAGGCTCATCGAGAAATAAAACCGACGGCTCGCCGATAAGCGCCATGGCGATGCTGACCCTGCGCTTTTGTCCGCCCGAGAGCTTGCCCGCCTTTTTGCCCAGAATATCCTGCAAATTAAACTGTTCGGAGAGTTCTTCCACCTTCTCTTTACATTTTTCCTTGGAAAATCCTTGGATTTCACATATAAGACTTAGATTTTCTTTTACCGATAGATTGGGCGCAACGGCGGTTTCCTGCGGGGAAACCCCAATAATACTCTTGACACCCGCACAATCACTTACTATACTTTTTTCGCCGACATAGGCATCGCCGCCGCTCGGCTGTGTAAGGCAGGAGAGCATTTTAATTATGGTTGTCTTGCCCGCTCCGTTGATGCCGAGCAGCGAAAAAAGTTCACCCTGCCCGACTTCTAAATTAAGATTGTCTACAGCAATTAAATCTTTATATTTTTTAGTGAGATTAACTGTTTTAATAGCCTGCATAACCATCCCCCTATAGTACTATTTCGGGATAATTATAACATTTTAACTCGCGAAGTTGTTGCCATTTACCTAATCGGCGGTTTGCAAGCGCTATTCGGTAGATTTTTGTCACTTGTTGCATCAAAATTTTCTGTATGATATAATAATGACAAGGCGGTGAACAGTATGTTTGAAATTTTAAGCGGAATTTTGTCCGATAAAAAAGGCGGAATAGTTTTCAAGTGCTTTAGTGCTTGGCATCTCTTAATAATTGCCGTGTTTGCGGCAATTGCGGTGTTTTTATATCTGTACATAAAAAATAAGGGAAGTCAAAAGGCAAAAAAGGTAATTGATTGGGTTATAAATACCGCCTTTGGACTGTATATTCTGGACTTTTTCCTGATGCCGCTTGCCTATGGCGAAATTGATATTGAAAAACTGCCGTTTCACGTCTGCACGGCAATGTGTGTTATGTGTTTTTTGAGCAGACACAACAAATTTCTTAGCAAATTTAAACTGCAATTTGCAATGCTCGGATTCCTGGCTAACTTTATATACCTCATTTACCCCGCAGGAGTAATGTGGCACGCGGTGCATCCGCTTTCGTACCGTGTAGTTCAAACACTTATATTTCACGGCGTAATGGCGGTTTACGGGGTGTTGGTACTCTTGTGCGAAAGCGACACTTTTGAGTGGAAAAAATGCTATCACGATTTAGTTGTCCTTTCGGCAATGACACTTTGGGCACTAATCGGAAACGCCGTTTATAACAGCGAATTAAAACTATATAACTGGTTTTTTGTGATTCGAGACCCGTTTTATGCAATTGAGGAAAATATTGCGCCCTACATTATGCCGTTTTTAAATATTACGGTCTTTTTCATTGCAGAACTTGCGATTTATTTCGTTTTCATAAAGATTATTAAAGGATTTCGCAAAAGTGGTAGCATTTCAAAATAGGTTGCAACAAGGTGCTCTGTTGTGCTATAATAAGAAAAAGTCAGTTGAAAACAGCAGGGTGGATACAAATGAATGGCAGTACACTTATAAAACTTTCTCAGAAACTTCAAAAGGAACTCGAGTTCATCTGTGAAAGCGTCAGTATAACAGACGAGGACATTTCTCCTATCTGCAGTTACCTGCCGCTTGTCAGCGAAAAACTTACCAACGCGATACAAGCTGACGAAGCCGAAACCGCGCTTATGAATTTGAGCGATGCCAGCCATTATTGTGCTGAAATAGACAACTGTCTGATACTTATGTATGCCACAAGCGTAATTAGCCGCGAGACATTTACAAGAATACGCAACTCTTACGCATCGTTGGGTAGAAACTTTTCTAAAATGAGCGCGTCGATACAAAAGAAACAAAGACTTAAAAAATAATCCCCGATAATTTGTCGGGGATTTCGCCTTATACACGATGTAAGCGAGTCCCTTTGAGCACAAAACTGTGCAAAAACTTGCTCATCTTAAAAAACTATGATATAATGTCGAAAAGGTTAAACACAATATCATTTTCCGAAAGGGAATCAATATGTATTACAGACACGATTTAGACTGTTACAACTATCCCGAGCAGAGCGATGCGCACATGATAGATGTGCCGCACCTTAGGGACGTTGACCTAAACGAAGAATATCCTTACCTGCAAAAAAGTTTGTGGTTTAAAATCCAGAGAGTTGCCATGTGGCTGCTTCTTAATGTTTTCGTTTTCTTCCTTTTGAGAATTACACACGGACTTAAAATTCACGGCAAGAAAAACCTCAAAAAGCACAAAAAAGCGCTTGAAAATGGCGCTATTACCATTTCAAATCACGTTTTCATGTGGGATTACATCTGTGTAATGAAGGCAATACGCCCGCGTCTTGCTTATTTCCCTGCATGGAAAACCAATCTCGAGGGCCCCAACGGTCCGCTTATCAGAATGGCGGGCGGAATCCCTGTTCCGACGGGAAATATCGCTTGTATGAAGAAGTTTAAGGACGCTATGGAAGAGGTTTTCGAGAGCAAAAACTGGATGCACTTTTTCCCCGAGGGGTCAATGTGGTTTTTCTATCCCGACATTCGTCCGCTTAAAAAGGCGGTGTTTCAGTACGCGGTGCGCTATGACCGCCCGATAGTTCCGCTTACATTTTCGTTTAGACCTCGAAATAAATTCCAGAAACTTTTCGGCAAAACGCCGCTGGTTGATCTAACTGTGGGCGAGCCAATTTTCCACAACAAAGACCTGCCCAAAGCCGATGCGGCAAGACAACTTCAGGAGAGGGCATATCACATTATGCAGACCATGATAGGCCTCACCCCCGATAGCCCCTACTATAACAATAGCCTTGATATTGCGACCTACAAAAAGACAATGTAGGTGTACATATTAAAAATAGGAGGATGATTTTATGCCATTTTGTACTAATTGCGGCAAACAGGTCAATGAAGGCGATAAGTTTTGTTCGGAGTGCGGATTTAATCTGTCCCCCGAGAGAAAAGCGGTGTACGCAGAACCCGAGGATAACAGCGGAATTAAGATTTTAAACGGCGCCGATCCTGTTTTCAGAGTCAAATGTGAGTCCTGCGCCTGTGAGTTTGAGTATAAACTTGCCAACCTCGGTTTCAGAGCATGGTATCCTAACGGATTTGTTTATTGTCCCAAGTGCAAAAAGCCTATCCGTCATCACGTAGAAAACGAAGTTAAATAGTAAAAAGCGAGGCGCATTTGCCTCGCTTTTTATTGCTATTTAGAGCGTTCTGTGTTACAATAGTCATATACTTTAAATTAGGAGTTTTTTATGGAAAACAGAGAAAGACTAGGCAGTCGCCTAGGTTTCATTCTGCTTAGTGCGGGTTGCGCCATCGGAGTTGGAAATGTATGGAAATTTCCCTGGATGGCGGGCCAGTATGGCGGCGGAGCCTTTGTTTTAATTTATCTTTTGTTCCTCGTTATTTTGGGACTTCCTGTTATGGTTATGGAGTTTTCGCTCGGCAGAGCTAGCCAGGCAAGCCCTGTAAGGCTTTATCAGAAACTTGAGAAACCCAGTCAAAAATGGCATCTGCACGGCTATGCCGCACTTATTGCCAACACCATTTTAATGATGTTTTACACCTCGGTTGCGGGTTGGATACTTTATTATTTTATAAGTTTTGTAAAAGGCGACATGACGAGTATTGCAAACGAGGCATCCGATAGTCTTTTCGGCAATATGCTCTCTAGCCCTGCCATTATGGTCGGATTTATGGCAATAGTCGTCGTTATGGGATTCGTAATTCTGTCGTTTGGACTTCAAAACGGCGTTGAGAGAGTTACCAAATATATGATGATTGCTCTGCTCCTTTTAATGATAGTGCTTGTGGTAAATAGTTTTACACTAAGCGGCGCTAAAGAGGGACTGAGCTTTTATTTAAAACCCGACCTTTCCAAAATTGATGGAAGCGTTGTGGTTGGCGCTATGAATCAGGCGTTCTTTACACTTTCACTTGGCATCGGCTCGATGGCAATTTTCGGCAGTTATCTCAATAAAGACCGCTCGCTTATGGGCGAATCAGTAAATATTTTAGTGCTCGATACCTTTGTGGCGGTCGTTGCGGGACTTATCATTTTCCCCGCATGCTTTACCTTTGATGTTGAGCCTGGCGCAGGTCCGAGTTTACTTTTTGTTGCGATGGCAAAGGTGTTTAACAATATGGCAGGCGGCAGAATCTGGGGCTCGCTGTTTTTCCTCTTTATGTTCTTTGCCGCTATGTCAACCGTTATTGCGGTGTGTCAGAATATCCTCGCCTGCGTAAGAGAACTGACTGGCTGGGGTAGGGTAAAGGCTTGCGTTATCTGCGGCGCGGCAGTGCTTGTTTTGTCGGTGCCTTGCGCGCTTGGATTTAACCTTTGGTCATCCTTTGTGCCTTTTGCATCGGGTAGTTCGGTGCTAGATTTAGAGGACTTTATTGTAAGTAACTGTATGCTTCCTTTAGGAGCGCTTTGCTTTGTGCTTTTCTGCGTTTCTAAAAAGGGGTGGGGATTTGAAAATTTCCTCGCCGAAGCCAACGCAGGTAAGGGACTTAAAGTACAAAAATGGATGCGCGGCTATATGACATATATCCTGCCGCTTATCATTATCGCAGTCTTTCTAATCGGAATTTTCACCTTTCCGTTTGCCGACGATTTCACAATTATTTCCTGGGTTAAGGGACTATTTTAAATTAAGGGTGCATTATGCATATTATCTTTGTATTACTGATTCTTGGATTTGCTCACTTTCTATCATCTTATGATAGTAGATATGATAGCGGAAAATATTTTGTTATAAACAATAAATTTCTCGCACGATTGCTGATTTCGGACACCACGTTTGTGGATAGAAGAAAAATATTAAAAAATGACCGAAACAAGATTACCGTAGTTGGACTTTGCTCTTATATTTTTGCTGTTATTCTTACAATAGTAACAGTTGTTTTTGCACTATTACCAGATATACCTTGCAAGCCGTTTAGTTTTACTGATGACGGAATAGTTTTTTCCACGGCAAATTTAAAAGTACCCACGCTTCTTTCATTTATGGCAATGACTGCTGAAATGTTTTTTGTTTTGAGGGTGTTATTTAATTGCAAAGCCATAAGAGAAATAAAATATAAATGGATCAGAATTTCGCTAAAGACAGTACTTGTGCTGATTATGATGGTGTGTCTTTTGAGTGTTGGATACCTGTTTTATGAACTTTTTGCGGTTTAGTTTAAATATAGGAGAAAATTATGAAAAGGGCTATAGTATTTTTTGTGTTGATTACGCTGGGTGTAGTTGCGGTTGCAGCATATGCAATTTGTTCATTTTTCGACATTCAGAAACAAGATTACACATTAAAGGAACTTACGGTTTGTGTAGAAAAGGTTGAAGAATCACCTGTATCAAGATTTGGAAAGGATCTATATCTATCTATTGAAGATTCTGAAGCGGAGTTTCGTATTCCTAGCGTCTGGATAACAAAATTCGATCGCAAAGCATTTGAGGATGATTTTAACGAGGAAAAAGAATATATCGCCGTTATATTGGCTGATGATCTTGAGGATTTTAAAAATGGCGATCTTGTAAATCTTTACGGGCTTCGGGCGGAAGGAAAGGAATATTTATCAAGCGATGCGGTTATAAAATACGAAAAGACCAGCGCACCATTGCCGATTATTATTGCTTTAGTACTTCTCACCGCTGTAGTTTTTGTTGATGTTGTTATTTACAGGGTACTTACAGAGGATAGGCGCACGCCTTATAAAGTTGATAAGAGAATTTATAAGCAATAACTGACTCCCCCTCAAGCGAGGGGGAGTTTTTTAGGGCTGTCCGGGACGCTGGTCCCTACAAGTCAAATATGGGAGACGATTCTCGCGTGGCTTTCATTCGCCCGCGGATATGGTGTTTTGCGAAAAATGTTGATTTTAGGTCTTTTTGTGGTATAATGGGAGTAGAATATATGGTGAAACCTCATTAAGCATGAAAAAGGAGGACAAATATGGATAACATAATCAGCAATTTCATTTCCGTTGGCGGCAAATATGAACTGCTTGTTATAATTTTCAGAGTGGTTCTCGCGGTCGCATTCGGCGGCATTATAGGCCATGAGAGAGGAAGGCACGGAAGCCAGGCGGGTCTTCGTACCCACATTCTCGTTTGCCTCGGCGCTGCCATGACTGCGCTTACGGGAGAATTCGTTACAATTTCGCTTGGATACACAGGCGATCCGTTCAGGATAGCGGCGCAGGTTATTTCGGGCATAGGTTTCCTCGGCGCAGGAATGATAATCGTTAAAAACGGAAACGTTATAACCGGTCTTACAACCGCGGCAGGAATGTGGGCAACTGCGGCAATAGGCATCGCGCTTGGATTCGGATTTTACAGTGGCGCGCTTATTGTTACCCTCGCCTGTTTCTTTACCGCAACGTTTCTTACAAAAATTGAGCGTAAAAAGAAAAATGCTTCGCACATTTACATTGAATTAAATGACCTGAGCCTGTCGGGTAAGATTACCGATGACGTTCGGGAAAGACTTGCGGGCGACTGTGCGCTCGAACTTGTCCCGCCCAAAAGTTCCTCGCAGGGACATATAGGCATCTTTGTGACCACCTCATTAATCGACGAGGTCGCGACGTTCAGAGAATATATCGAAAAGCAGGAAGGCGTTGTCTTCTCGGTAATAGAATAGTCTCGGCAAAAAAAGTAATAAAAGCACAAAAGCCCCTTTTAGCGCACCTTTTATATAGTGTGCCGAAAGGGGTTTTTTTATTTTTACCTCAGAAAAAATACGACAAAAAAGACATATATCGTTGTGATATTATATTTCAGACACAGGCGTTTTCACAAATAATTATAAAAAAATAAAACCGCGCCGCTAAAAGCGGCTCTAATTTTTTCGCAGAGTTACTCAATCAGTAAACTTCAAGATTATTTATGGATTTTAAAACCGAAAACCCTATCACAAATCCACCTTCAACCCTAAGTTTCACAGAGTTACTCACTGTATTAAATTGATTTATTTGTTGTGAAAATGATGCATTTAAATTTTTATTGACGATTCATTCTGACGGCTTATTTCAAAGTCATAGTCCCACAGCCGCGAGTTTATCCATGTTCATACGCTTAAGTTCAAGCGAAGGATGAACATAGCGGTCAAGAGTTATTTTGGCACTTGAATGCCCGAGAATTTCGCTTAGAGATTTAATTTCAAATCCCACCTCAACACAGCGTGTGGCAAAGGTATGCCGAAGGCAGTGGAAATGGACGTTTTCAAGTTTGCACTCTTTTGTATATTTTCCCAGTTTGTACTGCAAAGAACGAGGCTCAACAAACCGATTGGCGCATCCAGTTAAAATATACGCCTCGGCATTTGCCACAAGCATTTTTTCGCACAACCGGGTTGCGTAATCAGTGAGAGGAATTGTTCGCTTCGATGTTTCGCTTTTGGCTTCGCCTATTGAAATTTTGGTTTTTGAATCCGAGGATGAATTTATATTCTGAATGCGTTGCATAGTAAGGCTTACATTTATAACCTTTTGCTCAAGGTTAATGTTTTGCCATTTAAGTGCACAAACTTCTCCGATTCTCATTCCCGTTAAAAGTGCAAGCAATATCCCAAACTTAACCTCGTCCATATCGCTTAACAGATAGTGTGTAAACCTGGTTTGCTCCTCAAGCGATAGTACTCGCATTTCTTTTTTTCGTTCTTTAGGATATAGTACTTCGACCTCCTGCATCGTCCCACCAAGTTGGCGGTGGCAGTGCTTTAGTACCGAGCGCAAAACTGTTAAAATATCTCTGACGGTTTTGCTAGATAGCCCCGAGCACAATAGATTGTTGCTGAATTCCTCAATTGCTACAGTGTTAAGTTGTTGTGGCTTGAAGTTTGAAAGATGCAACTTTATATGGTTTTCTATTATATTGTAATACTTGGCATAGGTTGACTCTTTTACCCTGTTTCTCGAGAGCGTAAGCCATTCATCGCAAAAGGTGCCGAAATCCTCTTTACAGTTATTTTTTGGGGATGTATCCGATTTCTTTGCATCCGACAATTTTTCCTTAACCTCACGGTAGGACTTGCCGTAGACATAACCGAATTTCGCTTTGCCCAGAGCGTCGTGACCTTTTATATACCTCCCTTCCCATCTCTTGTCCTTTCTTTTGTAGATGTTTTCTCCCCTTTTTGACATAATTGTACCTCCTTTATATTAGGCGCATTTTGTTGCGCCGTTTCTTGACGGCAGTTTTGACGGCATAAAAGTTGTGCAACATATCTAAAACTTAAAGTTAGATAAAAAAATGACTATTTTATTTGCTGAATTTTTGAAAAACTCTTGAAAATCAGAAATGTATGTGCTATATTTAATACACTCAAGAGAGTGGTTTTGTCCTCTTAGATTGAGTAACTCTGCGAAGAGAAAACGAGGCTGACAACCTCACTGTCCGTAATTAGCAAATATCCGATTAGAGTACGTGATGGGGGTTCGTCCGCCTATTTTTGTTGGGAAAATTTAGTAAACACTTAATTTTCATGGAAAGGGGCGGTGGAATGAAGCATTATGATGCTAAAAATCGGCTCATTGAGAGAACCATCTCTGTTTTAGCAAACGAGGGTCTTGATAAAACTACAACTAAGGCGATTGTTTCGGGAACGGATATAAACGAAGCGTATATTTACCGTTTCTTTGATAGCAAAGAGGACCTGCTCAGCAAAACTTTCTCAGCACTTGACGAGGAACTTTACGCCGTTGCAATGAATGGTGCCAAGGTAATGTATGACCGCAACGTCGACTACAAAATGAGATGCGAAATCTATTTTATGAATGTCTGGCGCTTTTTACTCGGCAATAGAGACAAGTGTCTAGCATATATTCGTTACTATTATTCGCCATATTTCAGGAAGTATTCGTCGGCGGAGCACCGCGAACGGTATGTTCCGCTTGTAGCGATATTTAAAGAGGCTTTTCGCGCCGAGGCGAATACCTGGATGATACTAAATCATATCTTAAATGTGTTGTTGGATTTTTCCACAAAAGTTTACGATGGGGAAGTACCCGATAACGATGATACGGCAGAACACGTTTTTCAGCTGATTTACAGTTCGGTTTTTGTTTATTTCAATAAATAAACGGGAGATTAAAGGAGAAAAAAGAAATGAAAAAAGTACTGAACATTATTAAAAATGTTTTGGTTTGGCTTATCGTAGCGGTTTCGGTGTTTATGATGATATTTACCATAGTATCTGTCACTACATTTAACCGTCACGACAGAAATCTATTTGGCTTTAAGGCCTACACAGTTCTTTCGGATTCAATGGCCGCAACCGATTTTAAAGCCGGATCGGTTGTTTTTATGAAACAGGTGGACCCTTCCACACTTAAGGAAGGCGATATTATTTCATACGTTTCGCAAAGCGAGGAAAATTTCGGCGAGGTCATAACCCATAAGATTCGCCGAAAGACAGTTGATGCAGAGGGTAACGAGGGATTTATAACCTATGGTACCACAACAGGCGTGGACGATGAAATAGTGGTCACATATCCTTACATTACCGGAAAATATGTGGGACACATCGGCGGTGTGGGGCACTTTTTCCAGTTTTTAAGGACACCTCAGGGATACATAATCTGCATATTTATCCCATTCGCACTGCTTATACTCTACCAAGGAATTAAATGTATAAAACTCTTCCGTCAGTATAAGAAAGAGCAAATGCAGGCGGTGCAGGAGGAAAAGGATAAGCTCATCGCTGAGCGTGAGGAAAATGCCAAAATGCTGGAGGAACTTCGTGCACTTAAGGCCCAGATGTCTGCAGAAATGACAGAAAAGAAAACCGAACCCTCGGCTCAAGTATCGTCGGTGGAAATATCGGATTCTAAGGAAGTTCAAACGGTAGAATAGCGTAAGACAAATTCGGAGAGAACAAAATGGGTGAAAACGAAAAGCTAACATTGATGCTTGCGATAATTACCGGTGCGATTATTTTAACACTTGTGATAATCGGGTTAGCATCAGCACTCAGTGAATTTAAAAAGGAACTCAGATATCTTAACCGAGAGATAAAAAGAACTCGCGGCGCTGAAAGAGAACATTATATCAGGCGCCGTAACAGGCTGTGGCTATCACTCATACCGTTTGTGAAATATTAAAGTGAAAAAGGAGGAAAGGTTAGTGAAAAAAATAAAAATTCAACTTGCCGTAATATCGGTTGCGGCAATAGTTGTAACCTTTTTCTCGCAGGGCACACTCGCTTACTATTCGACTGTAGGCACCGCAACAAACGTTGTTACCTCAGGCGAAATTCAACTTATAATACATGAAACGACCGGTGACGGCGCCCCTTTTCCAAAGGATGGCGTGTATGTTTTGCCGGGTCAACTCATCTCAAAAAGAGTAACCGTCGAAAATGACTGTACACACCCATTCTATCTCAGAGTAAAACTTGTTAATTCGGTTGATAGTCAGGAAATCTCGGCAGAAGAGTGCTTTGACATCACTCTTAATGAAAAGGATTGGACCCTTAGAGAAGACGGATACATATACTACAACAGTGTGCTAAATCCCAAAGACATTACCAAACCGGTTTTTACCGAGGTTAGAATTGTCGGTGAAAAGGTGGATAACGACTATCTTGGCAAGACACTGTCACTTACAGTAAATGCCTACGCCGTTCAGGAAGAGAACAACCCCGCTGAAAATCCTTGGGATGCAGTCGGTTGGCCGAGTGAGGAGGCGTAGGGTGTATGAAAAAAATATCCTCAATGTTAATATTTTGTGCATTTGTTTTTCTTATGACAATCGGTGCATTTGCAGGTAATGTTACATATAGCGGCGATGCCGGAGATTTCATATTTACTCCGGGCAGTGACTACTCGGAAACCGACCTGTTCACAAATTTTAAAGATGTAATGCCCGGTGACAGCATCACACAGAAGATTCTTGTGAAAAACGAGGCTTCCAATAAAGTAAAGGTCAAAATTTATATGCGCTCGCTCGGTGCATATGACGACGAGATGTCGCAGAAATTTCTTTCGCAGCTTTCTCTCAGGCTTAAAAAGAGCGAGGAAAACAGTATGGCATATATGTTCGATGCCGCCGCAAGTGAGAGCGCATCACTTACGGATTGGGTGCTGCTTGGAACGTTATATTCGGGTGGTGAGGTAAATCTGGATGTTACTCTCACAGTTCCCGTATCGCTTGAAAACAATTATCAGAAAAATATAGGCTTTCTCGACTGGCAGTTTATGGTCGAGGAATTTCCCATTGAGGACAGCGATCCCAAACCGCCAAATGCAGGTGAAAAAATCGGCTCGGGAATATATATGGCTTTGGGCGTGGCGGTTTGCGCTGCCGCGACTCTTATAATAATTCCGCTTGCGCGGCGAAAAAAGAAAGAAAACTAATTTACAAAGGGGGTTCGGGCAATTGAATAGTGAAACCAAAAAAACTGCAACAAAAATAGCTCTGTTGCTCGGACTTCTGGTCTTTGTAATCTGGTCGGCTCTGGGAGCAGGCGCATCTCTTGCCTGGTTTACCGATGAGAGCCCCGCTGTTAAGAATGTCTTTAACTTCGGTGAACTTGAAATGCAGGTTTCATACAAAAACGATAAAATGACAGAGTTTGAAGAAATGAAATTTGATACCGATGTTTTTTCGGGTGATGACCTGTACGAGCCGGGCTACACCGAGGTAGTTTACCTTAAGATTAAAAATACCGGTACAATGCCGTTTGTTTACAAACTTTCGGTTGACGTCAACAGCGTAACGACAGGAATAAGCGTTCTCGGAAATGAGATATATCTGCCCAATTATCTAAGATACGGCGTTCTTTTCGGAGAAAGCGAGGTTGAAACCCGCGAAAAAGCCCGAGAAATCGCTATAGAAGAAATGGCAAACCTCAAATTCAACACCTTTTCACAACAGGATACATTGCCGCTACAGGTGGGAGAAGAAAGATATATTGCTCTGGCTGTTTTTATGCCCGAAGATGTCGGGAATGCCGCCAATTACCGCAGATACGAAAACATAGCCAACGGCAGCAACATCCCCACAGTTGAGCTTGGAATAACGGTATTTGCAGAG
>JAZQLL010000073.1:0-10425 GCA_045542675.1 Oscillospiraceae bacterium | reverse complement strand
GTGACAGCTTCTCCTCAAGGAGAAGCCTTTGATTAGTGACATCTAAACCTCATAACCTTTACAAAAAAACGGCTCTCCGAATTTTTCGGAGAGCCGTTAATTTTTGTTTTACATTTTATTCTCATCGTAGTGCGCTCTTATGCCGCCGATGAACTTAGGTCTTGTGCGGGCGCAAACGATAGGAGCGTTGCCGATTTTAGTTACCGAAATACGAAGGGGAACCGCAACGCTCTTTAGGTGCATTCCAATAAGGGTAAGCCCAATATCAAGCCCTGCATCTGCAGAAATTTTCTCAACTGCAACGGCGCCTTCTAATTTCTCAAAAGCGAGTGTTCCAAGGCTACCGCCTGCTTTGGGCTGAGGAACTACATTAACTTCCCCGTATCCGCGCTTTGCGGCAACCTCGCCCTCTAAAATAACGGCGCGGTTTAAATGTTCGCAACATTGAACGGCTAAATGTATCTTCTTTTTAGAAAGTACACTGTAAATACCTTCGAAAATCGCCTCGGCAACCTCTAAACTCGAGTGTGTGCCGATTTTCTCGCCCAAAACCTCGCTGGAAGAACAACCAACGATAAAGAGCGAGCCCTCTTTTAAAGCGGCGGCATCGCAAATTTCCTCTACCGCCTTCTTGCAGTCGTTCTTAACGCTTTCTAAGAAAGCGGCATCTTCTGTTTTGAAAAGCTCTGTCATAAAAGCCCCTCCAATTCGTACACCTTAACTGCATTGTTAAAGGTGTTTTCTAATATCTCGCTATATCCTACATTTTTAATCTCGGCAAGCCTCTTTGCAACCGAAGAGAGCATACTGCTCTCGCAGCGCTCACCCCTAAAAGGCACAGGCGCCATATAGGGCGCATCGGTTTCAATGAGCAGTCTGTCAAGCGGGACATACTGGGCACTCAACACCGATTTATTGGCGTTTTTAAAGGTAACAACCCCAGTAAAACCGATGTAAAGCCCTAAATCGAGCACAGTTTTTGCAGTTTCAACACTGCCCGAAAAACAGTGCAAAACTCCTTTGGGATGAAATTCCTTTAAAATTTCGAGCATATCTGCGGTGGCCTCGCGGCAGTGCAGAATAACGGGTTTGTCTAGTTCGCGAGCGAGACTCAGCTGCTCCTCAAAGAACTTTTTCTGCAAATCTTTTGGAGTATCGTAGTGATAGTCAAGCCCAATCTCGCCGAGTGCGACTATCTTTTTGTTCTCACTAAACAGTTTCTTAAGCTCGCCTAAATAGTCGCTGCTCTCCTTTACGCAGTCGATAGGGTGTACCCCTGCCGACGAGAAAACGCGCTCGTACTTCATAGATATTTCGCTGTTTTGTATAGAACTTTTAACGCTCGAACCAACCGACATAACCGCGCCGATTCCTCGCTCAGTAAGAGTTGAGAGCAGGGCATTGCGATCGGTGTCAAACTGCGGATTATCGTAGTGTGAATGTGAATCAAAAATAAGCGGCATAAAAATCCCTTCTTATCTTATACGACTGCCCTCGGGCATAGAGTCGTCGAGGAAAAGCACCTTGACATCATCTTCGGAGCAGTCGGCGGCAAGAATCATTCCGCAGCTTGTTTCTCCGCAGAGAGTAGCAGGCTTAAGGTTAGCAACAAGCACAACCTTTTTGCCGATAAGTTCCTCGGGTTTATAGAACTGCGAAATTCCCGAACAAACCTGCCTCTCGCCCTCGCCGTCATTTAAAATAAGGCGCAGAAGTTTCTTGGACTTCTTAACTGGCTCGCAGGAAATAACCTTAGCAACCCTGAGTTCAACCTTAGCAAAATCTTCAATACCGATTTCGGCAAGTCCCTCAATCTTCTTTTTTTCTCTCTCTTTAGCGCCGTACTTCTTGTCAATGTCGGCGGCAATTTCCTCAAGTTTCTTAGCCTCGTCAATTCTTGCAAAAATAACTTGAGGCTCACAAACCTTGTGACCGTTTTCGATAACGCCGAAAGCGGAGAGCGACTCGTAACTGTCGCAGGGATTTCCGATTTGTCTTAAAATCTCATCGCTTGTTGCGGGAAGGAACGGCTTTAGGAGTACTGCAATAAATCTAATTGACTCGGTAAGATTGTACAAAACATTTTTAAGTCTGCCTTGTTTAGTCTCGTCTTTTGCAAGCGCCCAGGGCATAGTTTCGTCAATGTACTTGTTGCAGCGCCTTGCAAGCGAAAGTACAGCGTCAAGCGAGTCGGCAACATGGAACTGCTCCATCAGAGAATGAATCTTAGAAACGCAGGAAACTGCTTCATCTATAAGTTCACTGTCAACCGCCTCGTCGCAATCGCAAACACTCTCGACAACGCCACCGAAATACTTGTTACTCATTGCAACCGTGCGGTTTACAAGGTTTCCGATGGTGTTGGCAAGGTCGGAATTGTAGCGCGCAATGATGGTCTCATAGGTGATGTTGCCGTCCTGCGCGTAGGGCATCTCGCTGAGTACATAGTAGCGAACGCCGTCAACGCCGAAGTACTCTGCTAAGTCATCGGCATAAATAACATTACCCTTTGATTTGCTCATTTTGTCATTGCCAGCAAGAAGCCAGGGGTGACCGAAAACCTGCTTTGGCAGGGGCTCACCGAGAGCCATAAGCATAATGGGCCAGTATATTGTGTGGAATCTGAGAATGTCCTTGCCGATAATGTGAACATCGGCAGGCCAGTACTTTTTGTAAAGATTGTCGCTATCATCGGGGTCATAACCGAGCGCGGTAATGTAATTTGAAAGCGCATCAATCCAGACATAGATAACGTGCTTATCGTCAAAAGTAACGGGAACGCCCCACTTAAACGAGGTACGGGAAACGCACAAATCCTGAAGACCGGGTTTTAAGAAGTTGTTTATCATCTCGTTCTTTCTGGATTCGGGATGAATGAAATCGGGGTTTTCCTCGATGTGTTTCATAAGTCTGTCGGCATACTTGCTCATTTTAAAGAAGTACGCCTCTTCACTTGTCTTTGTAACCTCTCTGCCGCAGTCGGGACACTTGCCGTCTACAAGCTGAGTTTCGGTAAAGAAACTCTCACAGGGTGTGCAGTAGTGACCTTCGTAGGAGCCTTTGTAAATGTCGCCCTGCTCGTAAAGTTTCGTGAATATTTTTTGTACCGCCTTAACGTGATAGTCGTCGGTGGTGCGGATAAATTTGTCGTAAGAGGTGTTCATAAGATCCCAGATAGAACGGATCTCACCTGCAACGCCGTCAACGTAATTTTGCGGTGTGATGCCTGCCTCGTTGGCACAGGTTTCGATTTTCTGACCGTGCTCATCGGTACCTGTTAAAAAGAAAACATCGTCTCCGATAAGTCTTCTGTAACGGGCGATAGCATCGGTGAGTATTACCTCGTAGGTGTTGCCGATATGAGGCTTTCTCGAGGTGTATGCAATAGCAGTTGTTATATAAAATTTGTTGGCCATTTTTATGGTCTCCTTTTTGTATTTTGTCATTTTTTGGTTGCTTTACAGAGCCGTCACATTCGCTCGGTTTTATAAAGCCTTGCGAGTATTCCCCTCGCGCCAAGTCTTGAGGCTGAATTCATAAAAAATCTCCCTATATTATACTTACAAATCATTATATACCTTTTTAATAGAAAAATCAAATAAAAAAACAAAAAACTTAGTAAACTGTAAAATTATGTAAAATACCTAAAAAAGAAGTAGCTGTTTTGGTTAAAATTTTGCACAAAGATTTTTGACAATTTAAGGCAACTGTAAAATCTACAGACGGAAAATTAACAAAAAAAGAGAGCCCGTTTTGTGCAAAAAGCCATAAAAATAATGAATTTTGTATAAATTTATTGCAAAATTACTTGCAAATTGCCAAAAAATTGTGTAGAATAGAACTACTGCAAAAACTATGTGCAATTTGAACAAAAGAAATATGCTGGCGCCGAGGAAAAAATCGGACAGCAAAAGGAGTATTGGAATGTCAAACAAGCTTTTTAAGGATGTAATTTCACAGATGAAGGTTTCCATTGACCGTACAATCGGAGTTGTGGACTCAACTGCAACAGTTGTTGCCTGCAGTAATGCTGCTAAGATTGGGGAAAATAATGAGTATGTTCTTCTCGACATCGCGGATAATGCCGATGTTTTCGCAAGAGACGGATATACATATAAAGCCTTCAGCGCTCCCGTTAAGTCGGGCTATGCAGTGTTTGTAGAGGGAACCGATGAAATCGCTACCCGTTATGCAAATATTCTCGCAGTTTCTTTTGGTAATATCAAGCAGTATTACGATGAGAAATATGATAGAAATAACTTTATCAAGAATGTCATTTTGGATAACATTCTTCCCGGTGAGATTTACCTTAAAGCAAGAGAATTCCATTTTAATACAGATGTAAGCCGAGTTGCAGTTCTTATTCGTGTGCTTTCGGATAATGAAGTTTCGGTTTATGACATTATTCAGAATCTTTTCCCTGACAAGCAGAGGGATTTTGTTCTTAATATCAGCGAAAAAGAGGTCGTTTTAATTAAGGAAATCAAATCGACTATTGAAAATCGCGATCTTGAAAAGATGGCTCGCTCGATAGTTGATACCCTCGGCAGCGAGTTCTATACTCAGACTTCGGTCGGCATCGGAACCGTTGTTTTCGGAATAAAAGACCTCGCTCGCTCCTATAAAGAGGCTCAGATAGCTTTAGAGGTAGGTAAAGTGTTTGATACAGATAAGGTAATCGTAAGCTATGATAACCTCGGTATCGCTCGCCTTATCTATCAGCTTCCCACAACGCTTTGTGAGGCATTCTTGCAGGAGGTATTTAAGAGAGGCTCAATTGAGAGTTTAGACCAGGAAACCCTGTTTACTATTCAGAAATTCTTTGAGAATAACTTAAATGTTTCCGAAACTTCCAGAAAACTCTTTGTTCACAGAAACACACTGGTTTACAGACTTGAGAAAATCAAGAAGTTAACCGGTCTTGAACTGCGAGAGTTTGATGATGCTATCATCTTCAAGGTTGCACTTATGGTTAAGAAATACCTTGCAGCTAACCCCGTAAAATACTAAGACATAACATTGGCGGACTTTTTAAAAGAAAGCCCGCCAAATCAAATTTATTAGATTCAGGTGGTGTCAGTTTTGATTTGTTTTGATAAGGTTACAAAGGTTTATGACAACGGCACCAAGGCGCTCGATGACGTAAGTTTTACTATACAAAAAGGTGAGTTTGCCTTTATTGTCGGAGCTTCGGGAGCGGGAAAAAGTACCCTTCTGAAACTCATAATGGGCGAGGTACAGCCCACAAAAGGACATATAACCGTCAATAATTTTTCGCTTGACGGTCTTCGCGGCAGAGATGTTCCGAATCTCAGGCGCTCAATGGGTGTTGTTTTCCAGGACTTCAGACTCATTGAAAATATGACGGTTTATGAAAATGTTGAGTTCGCCATGCGCGCTACAAATGTGTCGAGTAAGACCATTCGCCGCAGAGTGCCTTATGTGCTCCAGCTCGTAGGTTTAAAAGATAAGGTGAAATGCTATCCGCGTGAGCTTTCGGGCGGTCAGCAGCAGAGGGTTGCGCTTGCGCGTGCTCTCGTTAATAATCCTTCAATTATTATTGCCGACGAGCCTACGGGTAATATTGACCCCGAGATGTCGCATGAGATTGTTGAGCTCTTAAATGAGATTAACCACTGCGGCACGACCATTTTGATGGTAACTCACGAACATTCGCTTGTTAACGAATTCGGTCGCAGAGTTATCACCATCCGTGATGGAAAACTCTATTCGGATATTCCTGATGGGAGGGTAAAGGCATGAGATTTGGAAGTTTTACCTACCTTTTAAAACAGGGATTTAAGAATACTTACCTTAATAAAGCAATGTCTTTTGCATCGGTGGGCGTTTTGACCGCTTGTCTTGTGCTTGTCGGAATGGCGATACTGTTTTCCGAAAATGTTAAGAGCATTGCGGGTTTTGTCCAGCAACAGAATGAGATAATCATTTATGTTGAAGATGATATTTCGGCAGACGATGCCGCAACTCTCGACCGTCAGATAAGGTCGATGGACAATGTCTCCTCGGTTGAGTATATCTCAAAAGAGCAGGCGTTCCAGAATCAGAAAGAAAAACTCGGCGACCTTTTAAACGGATATGAAAATGAGGATATTTTCCCTGCATCGTATCACGTAAAGGTTAAGGACCTTTCCAAAATAGAAGACAATGTCAAATCGGTAAAATCCCTCGGCGGTGTGTACAAAATAGATGTACCTACCGATATAGCCGAGGTAATGGTAAAGACCAAAAATGGTGTTACCATCGGCGGCACAGTAGTAGTTATCGCGCTTTTGATAGTTTCGTTTGTCATCATTATGAACACAATTAAGATAACTGTATTCAGCCGCCGCAGAGAAATCAATATAATGAAATATGTCGGCGCTACAAACGGATTTATCCGTATGCCTTTCTTAGTTGAGGGAGTGCTTCTCGGAGCCGTTTCGGCAGTTATAGCATTCCTTATAGTGTGGTATTTCTACAGTCAGATAATGTCGGCGATAGGAGCAGACACTTCGGTGTTTATAAGTTCGCTCACATCATCGCTTATCCCGTTTGGGTCTATATGGCCCACGCTGCTTGTAGTCTACTTTATACTTGGCGTTGTAGTAGGCGGACTTGGCAGTATGCTCAGTATCAGGAAGCATCTAAAGGTATAAATAAAAAAGGAGGAATCGACGTGACTAAACATAAAACCATAAAGAAGATCGCAGGCGCAGTTTTAGCCATCGCCTTGATGTTCTCCACAATTTGCGCGTATCCGAGCTTTGAAACAAAAGCGGCATCCTCACTTTCAAGTCTTGAGGATAAGTACAGTAAGCTCGAAAAGGAACTCGCTGACCTTAAAAAAGATATGGCGAAAACCCAGAGCAAGAAAAATCAGCAACTTCAGTATAAAAAGCAACTTGATAAAGAAATTTCTCTTGTTGAAGAGCAGATAGATGTTTTAAACAGTCAGGTTACGGCTTTAAACCGTCAGATTAAAGAAAATGAAAATCTCCTTCAGGGTAAGGAGGAGGAAATAAGCGAAAATGATGAACTCTTTAAAGCAAGGCTTCGCGCCATGTATATTATGGGCGAAACTTCTATATGGGAGGTCATTTTCGGCTCAAAGAGTTTCTCGGATTTTCTGCAGAACACCGAATATATGAGAAGAATGGCCGAGACCGATCAACTTCTTATGGGTCAACTCAATGCAGATAGAGAGAGTATCTTAGAGGCAAAAAAGACGGTTGAGAACGCTAAGATAAAATTAGAGGCAAATAAGCAGACTCTTGCCTCAAAAAAATCTTCGCTCAACACAAAGTATAGCGAGAGCCAAAAGCTCTTAAATCAACTTACCAAAGAGGAAAACTCCTTAAAACAGGAACAGATAAAGATAAACGAAGAGATGGAGGCTATCGACGAGGAGATTCGTCAATGGCTTGAAAATAACGGCTCTGGCGGACAACTTGTAAGCACAGATTTCTTGTGGCCTGTCCCCGGATATTCAACTATTACTTCGCGTTTTGGATGGCGTATACTTTACGGTAAAAATAACTGGCACACAGGTGTTGATATTTCGGGCTACAATATTTTAGGTAAAAATATCGTTGCCGCAAATGCCGGAACGGTTATTAAAGCAGTAACGACATATACCCCCAAAAAAGGCTACGGCAAATATGTTATGATAGACCACGGCGGCGGATATACTACAATGTATGCACACTGTACGAGCCTTTCGGTAAAGGTAGGCCAGGTAGTAAAACGCGGTCAGGTCATCGCACAGGTAGGCTCAACCGGTAACTCAACCGGACCTCACCTTCACTTTGGAATTTATATAAATGGTAAAGAGGTAGACCCCCTGCCTTATATTCAGTAATAGGCAAAAACATAGAGAGGACTTATTATGAATAAAAAGATTTCATTGGGACTTGCAGTAACCCTTATCGCACTGTCAATATCGGTTACAATTCCTATAACGATGGCGCTTTCGGGAGCGATTTTTAACTCTAAACTTGCTAACATAAATGAGCGCCAGGCTATTTATGAAAAGATAACCGAAATAAATGACATCGTAAGAGAAAACTATAACGCCGAAATTGATGAAACGGCGCTCCTTAACAGTATTTCTCAAGGCTTTGCCGATGGACTTGGCGATGTCTATGCGGAATATTATTCAGCGCAGGAATATACCGAACTTAAAAACAAGCTTAACGGCAATAGCGTCGGTATCGGTCTTTCATATACAAAGGACACCGAAGGTTATGCCAGAATAGTTTCGGTCTATGATGAGTCTCCCGCCGAAATAGCGGGACTTGAGAAGGGCGACCAGATTGTTAAGGTCGGTGAGACCGATGTTCTCACGAACTTTGATGAGGCTATGAACCTTATGAAAGGCGATGCAGGAACAAGCGTTGTAATCACCTACCGCAGAGCAGGTGAGGACGCCGAAGTTGAGGTAACCCGCAGAAAAGTTACAGTTCCGAGTGTAGAATATGAAATGCTCGATGATAGTATTGCATATATTAAAATCACCGAGTTTTCCAATAATACAGTAAATCAGTTTGATGCGGCAGTAAGTTCGGTCCTCGATAGAGGCGCAGTCGGAATTGTTTTCGACGTAAGAAATAACGGTGGCGGAACAATGAAATCGGTTGCGCAAATGCTCGACACCCTCGTCCCCGAAGGAGCGGTTGTTACAAGTACCGATAAAAACGGCCAGACCAAGACCCTCTATTCTTCGGATAAGGCCGAGGTAAATGTTCCCATGGCGGTTCTTACAAATAGAAACACCGCTTCGGCAGCAGAACTTTTTGCGGCAGTACTCCGCGATTATAACAAGGCAAAACTTGTTGGCTCCAACACTTATGGTAAGGGAGTAGTTCAGGATATTTATCCCCTGTCCGACGGCTCGGCTATTAAGATAACTACATCAAAGTTCAATCCGCCCGTTTCGGAGAATTTCGATGGCGTCGGCTTAAAACCTGACTTTGTTGTTGACCTTACCGCCGACCAGGAAAAACAGTGGTATGAACTTGATAGCACAAACGATCCCCAGCTTATTAAGGCTTTGTCTGTTGTAAAGTCTTTAAATAAATAATATATAAAAGGAGACCTTTTAAAATGAACGCTAAAAAAGCAATGACACAAGAAGAAGTAAGAGAACTTGAACTTCAGCTCGAAGAGCTCAAAACTATAAAGAGAAAAGAAGTTGCAGAGAAAATTAAGGTTGCGCGTGGATTCGGCGACCTTTCCGAGAACAGTGAGTACGATGAGGCAAAAAATGAGCAGGCAATGGTAGAGGATCAGATTCTTCAACTCGAGGCAATGCTCAAAAATGTTGAACTTATCGACCGCGAGGCGCTCACAACAGATACTGTTGAGATTGGTCTTCACGTAAAGCTTTACGATAATAAATATAAGGAAGAACTTAAGTATCAGATCGTTGGCTCAAACGGCGCCGACCCCAGTAAAGGTAAAATTTCCGATGAGTCTCCTCTCGGCAGGGCTCTTAAGGGTAAAAAAGTTGGCGATACAGTAGAGTTTGAGGCTCCCGGTGGAGTTATGAGCTTCAAAGTTCTTGAGATCAGCAAATAAATGGGCGGGAGGTGAAATCCTTTGCCGGACCAAAATAATAGATATGATATGCTTGACGATAGCGCAAGGCAGGAGGAACTTCGCCTAAAAAAGATTAAACAAGGCATAATTGAAGACACCTCAAATGATGAGTACCTTGCCGAAAAGAAACTCAAGGAAGAAACTCCCGTAACACTCTCCCAAAAGGTTTCTAACTTCTGGTTTCATTATAAGTGGGCGACAATAGGTACAGTCCTTGCCGTAGTCGCCGTTGTTTCGCTTACTATACAAGCGCTTACCACAACAAAGTACGATACTACCGTACTGCTTTGCACCCACGCCTTTTATTCCGAAGATGCCATAGGAGATATTTCGGATAAACTTGCCAATTATGTTCCGGATATTAACGGCAACGGCAAGATAGATGTCGGCGTATTTCAGGCAAATTACAGACCTTCGGGCTCGGGCGAGGAAGAAGGCTTTACAGGCTATCAGAATTCGCTCATGTCGAGAATTATGGCTGAAATAGCATCGGGTGAAAACTGTATTTATATAGTTGATGACGAGATGCTCGCCAGCCTTACCGAAAAAGGTGTTTTCGCCGATCTAAGAGAAATTCTCTCAATCGATTCGGACACAGAGGTGTACGGAGTAGACATTACAAATTCCGATATTTTCTTCGACTCGGAGTTTAAGGATGCAAAACTTTCGTATAAAATTGCAATAAGGGTATATAAAGAGGGAACTGATAAAGCTTCGTATGACAAGCAGGTAGATGCAGTAAAAAAGATATACAACACTTCGCTTAAAAAGTAAAATTAAAAACCGCTTTGGATTATTCCAAAGCGGTTTTAATTTTGAAATATTGAA
>JAZQLL010000072.1:0-8071 GCA_045542675.1 Oscillospiraceae bacterium | reverse complement strand
CCTCGCAAGTCAAGGATGAATCCTTACAGATTTCAACCTCTGATAAGGGCCCTGCATCTACATTTACATCTACATCAACCTCAAGTAAGGGGCCCAGATCTAACTCAACATCAAGCAGGTCACCTGCATCCACCTCAACTTCGAGCAAAGCACCCGATTCTACTTCAACCTCGAGCAAAGCGCCTGCATCCACCTCGACATCAAGCAAGGCGCCTACATCCACCTCGACATCAAGCAAGGCGCCTGATTCCTCTCAGACAGAACAAAACAACTATAAGGTACTCAGTGAAAATGATTGCACATACACAATAAGTAGTTCAAAGGCAACCCTGACCGGTGTAAACAGTTCGGCAAGTGGAGATATTATTATCCCATCAAAATTGGGTGGGTATGATGTTGTGGCTATAGGCGATGGTGCCCTTGACTATATTCAGTCCATCACCGGCGTTATTATTCCGGACACCGTTAAAACCATTGGAAAACGCGCTTTTAAGGGATGTCCAAGCCTAACAAGCGTTACCATTCCCGAAAGTGTTACTTCTATCGCAGCTGAGGCATTTATGGCATGTACACGAATAAAAAGCCTTGAGATTCCCGCCGGAGTTACAGTTATAAACAATAGTGTATTTAATGATTGCCGCAGTATGAAGAGTATTGTCTTACACGGTGATGTTACAAGCATAGGTGACAATGCTTTTATGTATTGTATGGGACTTGAAAAAATAGACATTCCCAAAAGTGTAACTCTCATAGGGGCTAAGACGTTCTATAATTGCACTGCTCTTACTGACATCGTAATCCCTGATGGCATAACCCAAATAGGCATTTATACATTTTGGAATTGTACTTCTCTTAGTGACGTTACGATTCCCGATAGCGTTATCGAAATAAAAAATGGTGCTTTTAGCAACTGCGGCAACCTTGAAAATATATGGTACGCTGGAAGCGCGTCAAAAAGACAAAACATTGTAATCGGAACAAATAATGACATACTTGTTTCATCAACCTGGCATTATGACTACGAATATTAAACGTGCGGGAGAAAAGATATGACGAGAGAAGAATACATAAACAATCTTTTTTCTGTGTATGATTTAGTTTCGGTTCTGAGCCGAAAAAATGACGGTTGTGTACTGAGGCTACGCAATCGTGCACAGGGGCGCGACCTTGTGCTTCGCAGTTATCCCGAGGCGGTTTTAGTTTACGAAAGCCTCGCGGATATTCAGTGCGAAAATCTGCCGGTAATTTATGATGTATTGTCGCTTGATGACGGACAGATCGTTTTGGAAGAGTACATAGACGGCATAACCATTGCCGAAATCATGGATGGCGGGCGATACAATTATTCGGGTGCTAAAAAGGTTATTCGTTCGGTTTGCGATGCATTAAGGATTTTGCACGAGCGAGGCTTTGTGCACCGCGATATCAAACCCGAAAATGTTATAGTGGACCAAAACGGGCGTGTGGTTTTACTCGATTTTAATGTATCACGGCGGGTTACAACTGCGAGCCGCGACACAGTTATTATGGGAACCGTCGGCTACGCCTCTCCCGAACAGCTTGGTATTTCTCAAAGCGATGCGCGGACCGACATTTATGCCATCGGCGTTATGCTAAACGTAATGATTACGGGCGAGCATCCGAGCAGTAAAATTGCAGGTGGCAGAGCGGGTTTAATTGTTCGCCGATGCACCAACGTTAACCCTAATGACAGATACAAGTCTGTTGAAAAACTCTCAAAAGCTCTATAAAAAAACGGGGAGGCAGATTGCCTCCCCGATTTTTTTGTTCTATTGTATTAAGCGTCTTTTTTTCTTTTTAAAAGCTTGCTAAGGCGAATATAGTGAAATGAAGATACGAATGTAACGATCGCCATCATAATATACAATACCACCCAAGGCAGACTAAAGGCCGATTTGATTGCATACTCTAAATCACGCCCCTTTAAATCAATATTTACTGAAAACTCCTTATTAAATCGCTTAAAAACTGATGTACACAAGCGAAAATGCAGAAAAATGAAGGCAGGAAAATGATAGAAAGCACAGCATCAAGCGCCATACCCTTTATTGACATTTTCTTTTTGCGCAAAAGTACATACAACACGATAAGGCCAATAAATGTTATCAAACTTAAAACACCGAATATTCTTGCAACAGGAAACAAAATGGGGCTCTCGCCCACCGAATTAAACGCGTCAATAATTGCAAGTGAAAAAAAGCAATACAATCCCAGACCGCCCGCCGCCGAGATTCCGAGCGCTACTGCGCTGGTTTTAAGGGTACAGTTTTGCTTTACAAATTTGGTGAAAATAAGGTAAAACGCGCCGCTTAAAACAAGAGGAAGAGCAATATATAAAAAGCTCGCGAAAACAGGATTGTCTCGTATAAAATCGTTTAGTGCCCACTGAACGCGCAAGGCCGCGGTAGGTCCGTCGGCGCCGCCGATTATACCTAAATTTTCATTCCCAAGCGACGCAAAACCAGTCAAAGCTATAATCGCTAAAATCACAAACGGAATTATTCCTAAAACAATTGCTGATATTGAAAAGATTATGTCTTTTTTAGTTTTCATTGGTTTTCTCCTTTACAGGCTTTATTTTCGAGGCAATAAGTTCTATAAACCATACGACTAATGCACATAATACGGCCGTCTGTAAGGAAACAAACAATCTTTGCAAGGCAGAATTTAAAATCGATTGAATAAACATTTCTGAAATTGACATTGTAAGCATGTGTCCCGAATAGTAGGGTTCGGTATGCACCGATGCATATGATACTACTGTCGCTATACCAAAGCACGAAACCATTCCAGATGCAGCACACAATATGTAATAAATCGCACGGCGAAATCTAAATTTGTTTCTTATGAAAAACATTACGGCGACAAAAATTGCCGAACCAACAAGGGCAAATGCAAGAGAATTAAGAAAATTACTTATAGATGCTCTCATGTAAAGTTCATCATTAAGCAAGAGTTTTAAATAATTCCTACCCGAGATGAAGGACACTGTATCACTAGAGTTTATAAGAAAACGCCAAGGAAATCTTATGGCTGTTATAGCCACAAATACAGTTAAAAACAGTAAAAATTCTTTAAACTTTTTCATTGTTTACCCCCCCAAGGCTCACACAATAAGTAGTACAAAAGCAATGATTATCACCACTGCCAGATAGGAAATCAATCTGTCAGCAATATTTGCCACAAGCAAGTACATCCACCATCTTGAAACTCCGCCGCGCCTGTCACGCTTTTTATCAAGCAGGAAATTTCGGTAGATACAGTCGGCAAAAATTCCGATAAATGCCATACATAGAAGCAATGCAATTGCGGGAAGTACATACAATTTAGTGACAAAGGCGACTACCTCTTGGTCTCTTTTATTAACTATTTCAAGTGCCTCAAGATACTTTTTATATTCCTCAGGCGGATTAGCATCCTTATCATTCATACTCTCGTGATAGAAATCATTAAGAATATCGTCACGATAAAGATAAAATTCCTCTACATATTCTTTTGCCTCGGCATACTCTGCGCTATGCTGCATCAGGTTATCAAACGAATTGCGATTAGCTGCTATACTAATTGCAAATACCGAACAAACGATAATGGAGCAAATAAGTGAAACAAGGAGACCTATTTTATACATTTTTCTATAAAAGAACCAATTTATAGAAAAAAGCGCGGCGCAAAAGTTAAAGCTGCCAAAATACTTTGCCTCTTCATTTTTCTTGAATATCTTAAGGTATCTGCTTGTATTTTTTTGCAGTTTTAAAGTGATTTCACTGACGGGAATGTCGTTTATGGTTTCATCGGGGTCAAAGTGGGTTTCCGCATTGTCAGGTACAGTTTTGCTTACAAAACTTTTACCGCATTTTTTACAATATGTATCATTTTCGCCGCACAAAGCATTACACTCGGGGCAGCGTTTTTGCATCACTAGCATTTGATTCACCCTTTTCTATCACTATAAATAGTAATATTTTTACTCGGTTTGCTTGGACGGGTTCTTTTTCACAAATTTAATAGATTTTGAAAGTATCATACAAATTACAAAAGCAACAATAAAAACTACCGCGAAACAACCTACCGAGAGGTTGGGCATCATCACAGGCTTTACTATGCTCTTACTAAACTGATAGGCAACATTTTCTTTATTAACTTCCTTGCCCGCTCTTTTAAGCCTGCCGTTTATACTTTCGGCAGGGCCCATATTCTCGGTCTTTCTCCAGAGTTCAGGCCACTCATCAGCAGCATCTTCAAGAGCGTAAAGCAACTGTGTACCACCGAGTTCATCGTTTTTATCCACCTTTTCGTCAAGGAAATTTTTAACGTCGGATTCAACAGACTTTGCAGCGAATATATCGTATGTAAGGCTTGCAAGAGGTGTACACACCGTTATTGATACAGCAAGCGAGATAAATAATCCAATTGTAATTCTGATAAACCTATTCATAAATATTCTCCTTTGCTTACTTTACCTCGGGGTTGACTTAATTATATCATATTATTAGCGAATGTCAATGTATTTTTATCGAAAAACAATAATTTTTCCAATTCTATGCAAAAAATGGGTCTTGCCAAGAATTGACAAAACCCAAACCTGCTAATCTTGTTTCTTGACTTCTCTTTCAAAAATCAGATCCAAAATTTGAATATGACCTGTCTTACGCTGCTTTACAGGAATGAATCCGACAAGCCGCCATCCCTCTCCTGCCCTCGCGGTTATGATTTCGCGGTACTCGAGGGTTTTATAAATACTCCCCGAAAAAATTCCCCAACCTCGAAATCTGCAGTAAACAGTTTCATATTCATAAACAAACACAAATTACACCTCATTTTAAGCGCAAGCCAAAATTATATGTAATCTTTGAAGTCTATTATCTCGTAGTAGTGTTTTTTAGCATCAGTGTAAGATACGAACATAGTAGTATCAGAAATCCAGCGTGCCGCCGTTCTATCGTAGCCCTTATACGTTCCGCTGCCATACGCCTTTGCTACCTCGTCGACATTTATAAGCTTACCATTTTTCATATCGATGATAACAGTTTCCCAACTGTCCTTTTTAGCATTCTTATATCTTGCAAAAATATACCTGTCTTCAGACACGACCATGTCGGAAAATTCATCTCCCGAAGCCTTTATAAAAGAGTAATCTTCATTAGTTTTGAGGTTGTAAAGATTTATCGAATATGAATTTTCAAGAAGGAACTGATAGGGCTTATTCGGTAGCATCTGTGTGTACTTATTTGTGTCAACAGATGTCTCATATTCAGTCAACTCTCCTGTTTTAACATCGGCAGCTGTGTAGCGAACGAACCATTTACTACGGTCAACCTCATTTTTTTGCTGATAGCAGTTTGCGAAAATGGCCTTATCTCCACTGTAGGTTATCATCGACTGGCTTACATTGGAGTAAACATTTTTATCATACTCTACCATAGGAATATAGGTGCTTTCGCCCGTTTTTATGTTGTAAACATATATTGTCGGGTCACCGACGCGGGTATATCCCTGCTCCTGAATTTTGTTCACCTTATAAATAGTAAGATATTTTCCGTCATCGCTTACGTGGCCTTGATCTATCATACTGAGCTGCTCAATATCTTCTCTTATCTTGGTAAACTTTTTGGTAGTAACATTGTAAATAAACGCCTTACCGTTTATCCAAACTATCACTCGCTCACTGTCGCCCGGAATTCTCACAAAGTACGGGCGGGGCGCATAACTGTTATCCCACCATTTCGCATACATATAAACACTATTATTGTGCACAACATATTTTGCCTTTACGGTATGCTTAGCTTTGGGGATATTTAAGTCCTCGGTAAACGAAATGGTTGTTTCAACTATTTGAAGGTCAATAATTTCACCATTCTCATAGGCGCAGGCGCTCTCGGGCCAGACACCTTCTTGACCCTGATAGCCCCAGTAATCATTTTCTATGATTATTTTATTATCAACGCCTCTGAATCCTTCTCTGTCACCTATTTCAAGTTCACCTTTATTTGTCTGGGTAGTCCCCGTACTATTTGGTTTACTGCTACTATTATCTTTGCTACTGTTATCTTTTATCTGAGACGATGTTTTATCGGAAGATTGTGTATTAGTTGTCTGATTGTTATTATTGGGCTTTCCAGTCGTTGAAGTGTTATTTGAGGTGATTTTGGATTCACTGTCGCCATCTCCCTTTTGGGTTGAAGTCACATACTCATTGCTGCTCACAACATCGGAAGAGGTAATATCGGATGATACATTTTCCTTTTTGTCCCCCTCACCGTCTTTGAAGCAGGACACAGCAGACAATAAAACCAAAAGACACAATAAAACAGATAATATTTTTTTCATAATTATTCTCCTTTGCCTTAAAAAATGTCGTGCTCTATATCTTTCCTGCGCTTCACCTTCCTTCATATTTATTTTTTCTTTATCTCGTCTTTTCTTCTCTGTATAGATACCCTGCGAAAATCGGCAGGCGTATAGTCTGTACATGTTTTAAAAACACGACTAAAGTGCTGAACGGTTTTAAAGCCGCATCTTTTGGAAATATCTTTAATGGCAACCTCTGTGAACGCAAGTTGCTTTTTGGCAAGCTTTATTCTATGTTGCATAAGATATTCTACAGCTGTTACGCCAAGTTCATCCCTAAAAAGCGCAGTAAGTGTTGTATGATTTAAGCCCGTAGCGTCGCAGATACTTTTAAGGTTTATATCCTCCATATATTTTGATTCTATAAATATTATGGCATCCTTTAGTTTGGGATTAAGTACCGTCGGGGCGGTATCCACCGCTCTGTCAGTTTCTTTTTCTCCGTAGCCGATGAGCCCGTACATACGCTCAAGGGCAATCATTATTTCCATAAAATACGATCTGCCTCGGCAGGACCAGTACCAGTCACGCTGTTCCTCGAGTTCCCTCTGCATATAGCTGCAAGAGTTTTGAAGCATCTCTATGTAACTACTGCTCACCTGTACTACATAATGCTTGTCGGTAAAGGGGCGAAGCAGAAACATATCATGATTTGTTGCAATATCACTATAATTTTTGGCGTGGATAAATTCAAATGTCATATTCACATTTAAAAATTGGGGGTGAAAGAAAATTCCGAAATACCCTGCATGCTTATTTGCAATAAGTTTAGGGTCTCTACTCTCATCAAAACAGATAAAAGCAGGCGCTTTTACCTCAATAATCCCATCTCCTACCTGAAAAGTAAGTGCACCGGAATAAAGGTATATGAGTAAAAAACATTCGTCCTTAATTTCAATATTTTTTAAATCACAGTTTTTCAAGCACTGAACTAAGGCAACCTTACCCGGATTATATTTTCGACCTATTGTGACATATTTCATCTTTTTTCCACTCTCCTATTTACTATTTTACCATACGAAAAAAAGACGAGCAACAAGAAAAATTTATACAATCTTAAGTATTTTTTATCTATTTTTAAATTCTTTCCTTATAAGTTTGCTTACCCTCTACTACACCGTTTTTGCATTATCTCTATGATTATTTCTATGGTTGCGCAATAAAATATGTTATAAGTGGATGTGTTTTGTTCATATTTTAGCGGATTTCTCGCTAAATGTCAATAGCGAAAGACTTTCTATCTATAATGGTATATGTAAAAGTTATCGAAAGGACGGTTTATATGCCTCATTATCCGAGAATTCGAGACCTTCGCGAAGACAAAGATATAACGCAGGCAAAAATGGGAGAAATATTATCCTGCAGTCAAAGGGTTTACAGCAACTATGAGCGCGGCGATATTGATATTCCAACTGCTACACTTATTAAGATTGCTGATTTCCATGATGTCTCTGTAGATTATCTTTTAAACCGAACTAACAATCCAAAAAGGCAAAAATAAAAGGGGTGTTTTATCCTCTTTTATTTTTGCTTTTTTAATTTGGATAAAATAAAAAATTGATTTTTTCAATTAATTGTGCTACAATTAATCAGATATTGTTATAGGAGGGATATAGATGGGCAGCAAAAAATGGATAAAGGCGCGGCATCGCGTTGTCAGAAATCTTGCCTACTGTGTTCTGTACCCCTACTCAAAACTTAA
>JAZQLL010000071.1:0-9758 GCA_045542675.1 Oscillospiraceae bacterium | reverse complement strand
TAGCGGTTTTATCATCCCTTGCAAGCGAGAACACCACTGAGGTTACACACCACTTATTTGAAGAGAAAACACTATGACGATAAGACAAATCCATCTGGTCTTTTGTAATGGTATTTATCTTTCCATTTTCATCGACATATTCGCACTTAACGATAACGTCCTTTATTTCTCCGCCGTATGCGCCGGCATTCATAGCAACTGCGCCACCAACATTTCCGGGGATACCATAAGCGAATTCCATACCTCCGAGAGAATTTTCAAGCGCAAACAAACAAACACTTGCAAGACTTGCACCGGATTCGCAGTATATTTCTGTATCAGAAATCAATTTAATCTCAGACATTAATGACGAAATGCATATTACAGCCGCATCGATGCCATCATCACTCACAAGCAGGTTGGTACCCTTACCGATAATATGATACGGCAGGTCGCATTCGTTACAGAGTTTAACTGCCTGAGCACACTGCTCTGCCGACAAGGGAGTTATGAAAATTTTCGCATTTCCGCCTATTTTGAAAGATGTGTGCTCTTTCATCGGCTCGTTTGTTTTATATGCAATATTAAACTTCTTTAAACCGCACTCCAAATTACTGTACAAGCATTTTCCTCCATTCTATGCTCTGGGCGCAATATCTCCCACAGTATCATCAGTAGCCATTCCGAGTTGTTTCATAAGTGCTTCTGCCGCGTTGTATCCCATTTTCTTTTGACGATTACTCATTGCGGCAACCTCAATGATTATAGCAAGATTTCGCCCGGGACAAATGGGAATGGTAAGACTGTTGACGCTTATTCCGAGAATATCCTTTTTCTCGTTTTCAAGTCCGATGCGGTCATAGGTCTTTTGATTATCCCACTGCTCGAGATTTATTACCATATCAATCTTCTCGGTAGCCTTAACCGAGCCTACACCGAATAATTCTTTTACATTTACTATACCTATTCCGCGAAGTTCAACAAAATGTCGGATATTCTCGGGAGAAGAGCCAACGAGTGTTTTATCCGAAACTCGCCTTATTTCAACGGCATCGTCAGCAATTAAACGGTGTCCTCTTTTAACAAGTTCAATAGCAGCCTCGCTCTTTCCAACACCGCTCTCGCCAAGAATTAATATTCCCTCACCATAAGCCTCAACAAGTACTCCATGAGTAGTTATTCTCGGAGCGAGTTCGACATTTAGGTAAGAAATGATTGCCGCAGTAAAACGAGATGTGGATTCTGAGCTTCTCATAAGAAACACGCCGTGTTTTTTTGCGGCATCAAGCATCTCGGGAATAATCTCATTAGATCTGGTTACCACGACAAGGGGCGGTTTATGCGCCATAAACTCCTCAAAAACTGCCGTTTTTTGCTCAGAAGTCATTTTACTTATATATCCGTATTCGGCGTTTCCTATAATTTGTATTCTATTTTTATCGTAGTAATCATACTCGCCGGCAAAGTTAAGACCGGGACGGTTAACATCATTACTAAAAATCTCTTTTTGACCACAACTAAAAGGACAGAATATTTCCTCAAGTGAAAAATCCTTCTTTATTTTTTCAACAGTGACCGAAAATTTGCTTAACATAATCTTCTCCTTTTTAGTTTTACTCACAAGGCGTGTAGAATGTTTTAATTACCATATCGTACAACTTATTCTCATCGGGATAAAACTCAACGTATTTTTCGCCCGCCACAGTTTTACCCGAAACAGAGCTAAATTTAATAGAATCGTTTGCCTTATTCATCAGAATGCACTTTGTCAAATATGTTATATCCGCAACCGAAATATTACTTACCTGATGCTTTGATATTTTTGTATACAGTTTAACAGGCGTTGTAATATCCTTCTTAGTCATCGAAATGACTTTCTTGTAGAATGAATACATATATTTCTTTTGCCTGTTCATACGAACATTATTTGCCTCAATATCAACTTCGTCTCTGGCACGTATATATTTCAGTACATTTATGCCTTTAAGAGTTACTGTATCTCCTGCTTTAGCATCAATGTTCCACAATTTTATATCTTCGTCGAGTTCAACCTCGACACCACCTACTGCATCATTAAGGATTTTAATTGAGTCTAAATCAATGGCGATGTATGAATTTATCGGCATGCCATAGAATAATCTGGACGCAGACTTAACGACATTTTCGCAGCTTTCTTCTCTACCATCGCCATAAGCATAAGCAAGGCAAATTTGTTTTTTCGAAACACCGACATACTGTCCGCTCTCGGAATACAAATTGATATCCACCATAGTATCTCTTGATATAGGAATTGCACTCATTTTACCGTTTGATGTATCAAGTGCTACTAAAATTAAGAGATCAGCCTGACCATTTTCACCGTAGGTTTGAGCCGAGGTGGAATCAAGTTTCTCCTTGTCTACTCCCATAAACAAGAAACTTGTTATATTCTCGTTATATTTATACTTTTTCCCTTGGTAAACTACTGTTTTACCATCACTTTCTCCCGAATCAACAATGTTTTCGGGCACTACTAAGCTCGCATTCTCTTGATTTAATAGTTTATTTTTTCCTATACTCAAAAGCGATAATACCAAAACCAAAAGCAGTACAACCACTACAAAAAGCGAAATCAAAACAATAAAAAGTTTCTTTTTCTTTTTATTTTCACTATTTCCATCACTTTGTTTTTTGAACATTTGTTAAAACTCCTTGTACAAGATAACGGTACACCTTTCCGTTTCCAAGACACGTACTAAGCGTTACAATCTTATCGTCAACAGTAACTTCAACGTCACTACGAACATTTTTGAGCATAAAGGTCGGATTTTTAGTGCTCTCTATATACTGCGCAAAAACTTCTTTATCCGAAAAATCAAACGAATTAAGAATATGCCTATCATCATACTGGTATGCGGAATAGACAGTGTAAGTATAAACATGGGTGGGGGTGTAAATGTAAAAATATTTATTATTATTAAAGAACTCTGCATCCTGGAATTTGTAGAGATTTTGGAACATATAACCTTTTGTCATATTGTGGCCATATACGACCGTATTAGGATCGATAAAATCCTTGGAGTTCTGCATTTCGGTGTAAATAGTTCCTGAAAATTTATATTTTCCGTATATATCGTGATGCAGATAGAAACTGTCATCTTCATCACTTTGTGCCACGGGGTAATCGATATTTGTATTAGGAACTCTTATCCAGGCATAAATATCCTCATTAATGCCCTGCCAATGCTCAAAATCAATGGGATTATCCACAAGTTCTTCTCCCGATATATCCGATGAATAGGATGAGTTATCAGAAACGAATGATGATTGGCCGCAGCCATCCAGAATAATGAAAAGCATTAAAGCAAACACTGCAGTTAATGCAATAAATATAATGAAAAGAGCATTAAAAAACTTCTTTCTATTTCCTGCCAATCTACCCACCTCCAATAGATATAACTATACATAATAATTATACCTTTATTTATTCTATATGTCAAATAAAAACGAAAGAAAAAACCTCGCAAAACAACATTGTCTTGCGAGGTCAAAATCAAATTATTTTATTAGTTGAATCTCTTTCTGCAATATCCGGTAATTGCTACGCCGGCAAGTGAAAGAACAAGTCCGAGAGCAACAACTGTCATCGATAAATCGCCAAGCGGGGGGCTATCGGGCGAATCATTACCTACTGCATTAGCATTCTTAATGGAGAAATCATTTTCTCCGTCCTGAGCTAATGTAATATAAATTGTAGAAACGCCGGACTTTACAGTAATATTATAGTTATCATCAGATACCTTTACAGCCTCTGTTTTATCGCCCTTTTGGATATTGATAGCGATTTCATCAACAAGGCTATCGCCTTTGAGTACTCCGATAGTATGAGCACCGATAGCAAGATCCTCAAATCTAACGCTACCCTTAGAATCTGTATCCTTAGCAGCGCTATTGATTGATACCTTGTACTCTGCAGTAGCTTTACCGTCTTTATCGGTTACTTTTACAACAACATTGTACTTATCAGTAATTTCGTCGCCACCAGGACTAGGTGCTGCAAAAACACTAAACGATGCGCTGATTGCTACGATAACTGAGAATAAAAGAACTACTAATTTTTTCATAATATTCCCTCCGTTTAATATTGTTATAATTTATTAGTGTAAAAATCTACTTACTAAACAAACAGCAAGTGTAAGAACCATAAGTACAGCAACGCTGATCTTTGTGAACTTCTTCATTTTCTCTTCCTTGGTTCTTCCACGATTAGCATTAAGGTATGACTGTGAAGCGTCACCCGAAATCACCGAAGACATACCATCAGTAGATTCCTGCATCATTACGAGAGCAATAATTACGATACTTGTAATAATAAGAAGACAAGCAGCAATTATTTCAAAAATGCCAAATTTCATTTAATTTTCCTCCAAAAACCTTATTAACTATGTCATAATACCACATTTCAAATCATTTTGCAATATTTTTTGGAAAATATTTTAAATTATATTTGAAAATCTTTTTCACTAAGGTCACTTTGCAGTTTAATTTTCTTAGGAGAACGTTTAAGCGGATCATATTTATATGCCCTGCATGAGTCATAGGAATTAACTATACCCTTTTTCTGACAAAACACCTTGTCACCATCGGCGTTTTTTCTTCCAAACTTACAATGCTCGCAAGCGGGGTCTATCTTTTTCCCAAACAACTTGATTTTCAATCAAAACAAATCCTCTCGTTTTATTTTATAAGTTCCTCTGCGGCCTTGAGTGTCATTTCGGTTACCGACTCTCCACCCATTATCCTCGCAACCTCTGCAATTCTTTCTTCCAAGTCGAGTGCTCTCACCGAAGTATATGTTCTGTCGCCAACAGTTTTCTTTTCGATAAAAAGATGATTGTTTGCAAGAGACGCGATCTGGGCAAGGTGTGTAACACACAAAACCTGCTTACCTGCCGCTATCTGACGCATTTTTTCACCGATTTTTCTCGCGGTTTTTCCGCTTACTCCCGTATCAATCTCATCGAAAATGAGGGTTCCGGTAGAATCAGTATTTGTAAGCGACGTTTTTATGGCAAGCATTATTCTCGAAAGCTCGCCGCCCGAAGCAATTTTAGCAAGGGGTCTAGGCTGCTCTCCTGCGTTTGCTGAGATGAGAAATTCAATGTTATCACATCCGTCGGCTTTAAGTGTGCATTTTTCCTGTGCCACACTAAAAACAACGTTAGGCATATCAAGGAATGACAATTCGTTCTTAATTTGCTGGCTTAAGTACTCCCCGGCAGTTTTTCTCTTGCAGGACAAGGTTTCAGCCTTATCAGTGGCATCCGCCTTTAATTCATCATACTCTTTTTTGAGTTTTTCTATATTCTGCTCGCCAAAAACTATGGAATCTACCTCATTTTTAAGTGAATCAAGTTTTTCAAGAATTTCACTTATTCCACTGCCATATTTTTGCTTAAGACGGAATATTACATCCAGCCTTTCCTCGATATCATCAAGTTCGGATGGGTCAAACTCAAATTTACCTTCTGCGCTTCTGACTTCCGACAAAATCTCCTCAAGCTCGAAAACCACTGCCGATGCTTGTTGTGATAAAGCCAAAAAATCCTCGTCATACTCCGCAACAGCCGCAATTTCCTCAGCAGCTCTCTTTGCAAGGCTATAAGCTCCGTCAGAATCCTCATCACCGCCAAGCAGTGCGTGTGCACTCGAGACGCTATCAGAAAGATTTTCGGAGTTTCTCATAACGTCTCTTCTTGAAATAAGTTCCTCTTCTTCCCCTATTTCAAGTCCTGCACCTTCGATTTCGGCAATTTGGAAATTTAAAAGTTCCAGTTTTCTTTCATTGAGTTCATCGTTCGTTTCGATACCCTGCAGCTGAGAATATATTTGATTCATCTTACGATAAATATTTTTATATTCTTCTGCCTCTGCAACAAGTTCTCCGTATCCATCGATAAAATCTATATGCTTTGCAGGTGAAAATAATTGCTGACTGTCATGCTGACCATGGATATTTATAAGAAACGGTGCAATCTGCTTTATAACAGACATCGGAACAACACTACCATTAAGCCTGCATACACTTCTGCCGTCCTGCGATATTTCCCTACCTATCATAAGGTAACCATCATCGGACATTTCTCCCATAAGACTTTCAACAAGCTCTTGCGCCTCACTGCCTATATCGCAAAAAACGGCGGTAATCTTAGCTTTAGGAGCGCCAGTTCTGATAATATCCTTAGAGGTTTTTTCTCCGGTTACGGCATTTATTGAATCAATAATTATTGATTTACCGGCACCTGTTTCGCCGGTAAGGATATTAAGTCCTTCAGAAAAATCTATATTCGCTTTTTCAATGACTGCAACATTTTCAATCTGAAGTTGCACAAGCATTGTAAAAACCCCTTTATAACTTTATGTTTTGCTTGATTTCGCTGACAAGTTTAAGCGCTTGTTGTTCGGTTCTAAGCAGGACGAAAATGGTGTCATCCCCCGCAATAGAGCCTACAACATCGCGATATTTCATATTATCAAGCGCCGTACAAGCCGCGCTTGCCATACCGTTATGACATTTTAAAACTACAATATGAAACGCGTAATCCACGCTTATTACTGCCTCGGAAAAAATTGAGCGAAATTTACTGCTCATTTCAGTTATTTTCTCCTGCGAAGGAACGTCATACTTATATATTCCGCCCTCACTCATAACCTTAACAAGTCTTAATTCTCTTATATCTCTCGACAAGGTTGCCTGTGTTGCAGAAAAGCCCGCATCTTGCAAAAGCTCCATAAGTTTTCCCTGGGTATCAACATCATTATTTGCTATGATTTCGAGGATCTTTTGTTGTCTGTTTTGTTTCATTTTACTACCTCTCCATAAGTTTATTGTCTATAGAAGAATAAAAACTTTTTCCATTTAACGAAATAAATTTGACATTTTTCTCGTATCGCTTTATTTCAATAACATCATCCTCGGTTATTTCTTCAGATGATATGCCATCCGCAACCACAAATGCCTTAATTCTCTTGGAATTAGCATCAGTATTTATGTTTATTACCTCATATTCGGGTAAAACAATCGTTCTTGCGTGAAGTGAATGAGCACAAATGGGTGTAATGGATATTCCCTTTACACCAGGATGCATTATCGGTCCACCTGCCGCCATTGCATAAGCGGTAGATCCCGAAGCTGTTGAGATAATAACACCGTCGGCACGATAGTGCGCGGTTTTTATTCCGCCGCAAGAAATATTAAGGTCAATTATACCCGAAATAGCGTTTTTACATATTACAATATCATTTATTGCAGTAAATTCTACCTCGGTTTTATCCGGATGTTTTACTGAAATATGCAATGTTGTTCGCTCGTCTATTTTGTAATTACCTTTCACAACATCCCTTAATAGCTCTAGTTCGTCTTTTTCTATTCCAGCCAAAAAACCGAGAGTGCCTAAATTAATGCCTATAATGGGAATGTCCTGCTCAAGAAGCAGGTTTGCCGCCCTTATTATAGTTCCATCCCCGCCTATTGTAAGAGCAAAATCAATATTTTCTTTTGCAATATCCTGCTTTGTGATGGAGCAAATACCCAGTTCATTAAGTTTATCTATGTCGGTTTCAAAACAAAGTATTTCAACGCCCTCGCTTTTAAGGATAGAAACCGCTTCGTCTATAATTTTCTGACAGTTTTGTTTTTGAAAATTGGGTAAAAGTAATGCTTTCATTTGCTCACTTCCTATCTATCAAGCGTTATGTGTGATTCTTCAACTATTTTCTGCGCAAGATCATCCTCAATTTCGAGTTTTCCTTCGCCTTTTTTAAGGTGAATAAGGTACTCAATGTTTCCTTCCGGTCCTTTTACGGGTGAAAAGGTCAATCCCTTTACATCAAATTTAGACTCGATCGCAAATGAAATTATCATTTTAACAACATCTATATGTACCTGTTTATCTCTGACAACGCCTTTTTTGCCTACATTTTCCCTACCAGCCTCAAATTGAGGCTTAATAAGGCAAACCATTTCGCCGTTTTCGGATAAAAACTCTCTTGCGACTGGTAAAACAAGTTTCAAGGAAATAAAAGAGACATCAACACTTGCAAAATCAATCTTATCGGGTACCTGCTCGCTTGTTATATACCTGATGTTAGTTCTTTCCAGGTTTATTACCCTTTCATCGCATCGAAGTTTCCATGCGAGCTGGCCATAGCCGACATCTACGGCATACACCTTATCAGCCCCGTTTTGAAGCATACAATCGGTAAAACCACCCGTAGATGCGCCTATATCCATACATATTTTTCCATTAAGCCCTATCGGGAAACTTTGCATAGCTTTTTCAAGTTTCAAGCCGCCACGGCTAACATATTTAAGGTCGCTACCCTTGACTTCAACTAAAGCATCATCACTTACAACGGTTCCCGCCTTGTCAACCCTTTGGCCGTCTACAAACACTACGCCCGACATTATAAGTGCTTTGGCACGTTCTCTCGATTGTGCCAAGCCTTTTTCGACAATTATAACGTCTAATCTTTTTTTATCCATATTGGATTTATTCCTTTATAAGTTTAAGAATATTTTTACAGTCAATTCCATACTCCTCGAAAGCCTCCGAGACGCTCTGATGCGCCACAAAACTATTTCCGAGGTTTTTTGCTCTGTATCTGCCCTTATATCCTTTTTGTAATAAAACATTTCCGAGCAGTTCAGAGATAGAACCTCTCTGTGAGCCTTCCTCTACAAAAAGAATATCCTTGTAGCTCATGATTTTTTCTATAATCTCATCATCAAATGAAAGTCGCACGAGTTTAAGAATATCGGCGCTTGCGCCCTCATTCTCGTACATCTCATTAGCTTTCGTACATTCAGCATAAATTCTGCCGTATGTCACAATAAGTTTATCACTGTTTTGAGTTCCCGATTTATACAGTGCATTTTCAGTCGAAACCATATTGTATTTCTCGGGTAATATTGCCTCAGTGCCCCTTGGATACCTTACCGCAACAATACCCTTTTCGCCGTAGATTGCCTTATTAAAACAGAGCTTCATTTCCTCAATGTTTGAGGGAGAATATATTGTAACATTCGGAATAGTTGAAAGAAACGCCACATCATAAATGCCCTGATGGGTCTCACCGTCTTCACCAACTATTCCCGCTCTGTCAACCGCTAAAATTATATGTTGATTATCTATTGCGGCATCGTGAAGCACCTGGTCATATGCTCTCTGCAGGAATGTCGAGTAAACGGCCAAAACAGGAATAAGTCCGTTTTTTGCCATTCCCGATGCACAGGTTACCGCAAGCGACTCGGCAATTCCGACATCTAAGAAACGCCTGGGATATTCGAGCGCAAATTTATCAAGTCCTGTTGCATATTTCATTGCAGGGCAAATTGCGCAAATCTTCTCGTCATTTTTACCCAATTCAACCATATACGAGCCAAAAGCCGCCGAAAATCCATCTGAAGTTTTATTGACTGTGTTGCCAACAAGAGGGTCAAACGGTTTAACTCCGTGATAAGCTCCCGGGTTCTCCTCGGCAAATTTATAGCCTTTACCTTTAACGGTATTGACATGAATAAATACAGGTTTATTAAGCTGTTTTGCGCGCTTTAATACCTCGCAAAGCGAGTTTACATCGTGTCCATCAACGGGACCCAGGTAGGAAAATCCGAACTCCTCAAACCAAGTTGTATGATAAAGCGCATACTTAAGCATTGATTTTGAGCGAACAAGTCTGCGGCGAAGCCATTTTCCAATCAACGGAATGTGCGCAATAAACCTATCAATATTATCCTT
>JAZQLL010000070.1:0-25988 GCA_045542675.1 Oscillospiraceae bacterium | reverse complement strand
ACCGCTTGGCCTCCGACTTCTCGCCAGCACCACAGAACATTTTGCCCTCTGGAAGTACCTACAGCATCAACGGAGAGGGCACAGAATTAACGCACAAGCGTTTTTTATTTCTTTATAGGGTAACAACACCCCTAAAGAATTTTAAACGCCTTATAGGTCGATTCTCGCGGTCATGTTGGCAAGCAACCAAAGACAGAAGATTTTTTGCACTTCTTTTCGTGCTGTCCTCTGGTCTGTCTGCTAAGTATATATCTATATATAAATATATTAATTAATATAATATATACAGGAATATAAGTTATATATAAACAACGCGCGCACACACGCGCGAGGGGGAGAATAACGAATTGAATATCTCAGTAGGGATATTACTTCTCCAACAGCTTCATGTGGCAATCCGGATGTATAGCCACGCAATGATGAGGATGGAGACCCACACTTTAGACACGAACAGCACGGCATCTGCGGCATTGCGTATCAGCCACCAAATAAGGGGATGCTGTTCAATAAATCTATGTTCCCAATTTCTCTTCATACTTCACTCCTACACGCTTGCACCATTCAGAAACCCTGGGAAATGACTTTTCACCAATTCCCTTTTCAAATCCTCAAGATCAATAGTCACCGTGACATTCTCCGATACCTTGATGTCACGATAATCATGCTTTACCGCGAGAGGAGCTGTAAGGTCAGCCAATACAGGTTCAGTAGCGGAAGCAATATAAGGATCTGGTAAATAACCAAGCGCCTCCATCTTCTTATGATTGCAGGTGTCCACAAAGGGGCATTGTCTGCACTGTGCGCTCATTCTGCTCAATCCCATGTGATACTCTCCTATTTTTCCAACAGCTTCAAATGATGTTCAAGACGTTTCCCCAGCTTTTCGTCAATAGCTTTCTGAATATTGGGTGCTACTCTCTCGCTATCAATCATCTGCGGAACTGATAGGGTCTTAATGGCTTTCACATCGCTGCGCCTTGTACTTTTACGTTGGAACGGAATATAGTTCGTTCCGCCCTCTTTGGTGTTGCCCGTATGCATGAGCATAATAGGCGAATGGTCGCTCGAACGTGTTCCCTCTCTGCGAAAGTTTTTCCCCAGAGCTGCCCTCTGTTTCTTGGTCAACTTCTTGACCTTGCCCAGAGTGGTACGCTGTCCTTTGATGATCGTTGCTTTCAACGTGTAGCCGCCGCCCGGCTTCGGTGCTTTTGGGGCTATATTGAAATGCGTTGGGGTAAGAACACGACCACGATAAACCAATTTGACATCAGGCAGTTTATTGCCCTCGACTTTCAATGTACTGGTCTTTCCGTCGCCTACCTCTTTCTTTTTGATGCCGTACTGTGCCGCCACTTCTGCGCTTACCCAACCGGGTACACGCGTTCTCACATCGGCCAGAGTACGGTTTAAAACGGTTTGAGAGGCTTTCTCCAGCTTTCCCAATTCCTTGGTGAGTTCTTTTTTACCAAAGGTTTTAAAGGTTTTTGCCAAAGTATTCGCCCCCTGTTGTATTTTGGAGTGTTCCCCCGCTTAGATTGCCCGCCCTACCCCATTGACGGCTTTCAGCGGGGGAGTATGTTTCTCTAACCCGAATTGCACGGGAGCGGCTGCGGTAGCCGTCAGACTTTTACAGAGCGCCCGATATCGAGGAGAACAAACGAAAAATCGGAACAAGAAAAGCCGCAAGCGGAGTGTTTCACTCGCCTACGGCTTTTTGTCTTATGTGTGGCGGGTGAACCGCCTTTGTTCCGATGATTGCACTATATCACACAAATTTACCGTTAAACAATCGCATAAAGTAGCATAAGGTAATATTTTTTACGAAATATCAAAACTTTTTTCAAGAAAACACAGCATAATTATCGGGCGTTCGGCTTTCCCAATCGTCAACATAGGCGATAGCGGCCGCCATAGTTTCAAAATATCGGGTCATGATAAGACGGTCACGACCCGATATTGTTTTGTAGAATTTAACCTTGACTTTCTCCATAGCGTCTATCTCTTTTCGTATACGTCCAGAGCTTCGTCATAGTTTATGTGATACCACTTGCCACCATAGCCAAAGCCGTATTTATCTTGATACCTTTTCAGTTCCTCAACACTTTGGAAATTCTGAAAATCGTAGGTGTTGAAATATTCCAAACATTCCTCCGCAGAATCAAACTCCGTTATCATGTCGTTTTCGATATAGGCTTTGAGCTTTTCGACGTTGATTTGCTCCCCCTTGATTTCCTCAATGCTTACAACCTCGATTTCCTCTGGCTCTGTGCCAAGTTCAAAGGCGTAGACTTCTCGCGCCTGTTGTTCGGCTTCGGCTTGCGTTTCCCCCTCAAACTCTCCCGACAATCTCAAATTCAAAAAGCTATCGTAAATCTCGACTTTGAATACTTTCATTTCCCTTTTGCCCCTCTCGGATTTTGGTTGCCGCCCCTTTGGTGGTGTCCTCCGGGGCGGGTGTTGCCTTTATTTCAAGCGATAGACTTTTCCGCGATAGCTGACGATGTACTTTCCATCTATTTTCTTTACATCGATCTCTTTTTCTGCGATTTTCTTATATCCAAACTCTCGGCTTATTACTTTTTTCGCTATCTCCATAGCCTTATCGGTAAAGTCCTCAACCTCTCTCCATCTCTTTCGATAGCCATATCTTTTGTGCCTAACTGCGGTAGCTGCTTTAGCCTCTTTCTCGGTGCCGTAGTAGTTGCCACTCTTTCGGCTTTCTCCGATTTTGTAAAACTGCTCGACGTGCAAAATTTCAAGCTTATTGCTCCAAATGGTAACTCCGTCTGAGGTGTGCGGTTTGCCTGCGCCCCATGCTCTGCCAACGGTAATGCTTACCCCCTCGATATCATTTCTCCAATCGGAGAACGTATCTACCACCACTCGAATGATTTCCACACCGTCGGTCAAGTCTATTTTGCTAATTTCGCCTTGGCTGCCGTTCATTGTGGTGGTGTTGATGATGTAACCCTTGCTGATAAAGTCGGCTACGATTTCGGTAAATCTTTGGTTGATTTCCTTTAGTCTCATGGTTTTTCGCTCCTCGTGTTTTCTCTTGCTATCGGCTACAATTAAATAATACATCAATTTGGTGTACTTTGCAAGCATTTTAGTAAACTATTTTTATTTACTTTCTAACCGATAAGCTTGACAAATAAACCTTTTATATGTACTATCTAATCGAGGTGATAATATGTCGGTTTCAAAGAAAATCAAGGCACTTTTGCAGATGAGCGGCAAAAAGCAACTCGACCTCGCCGCCTGCTTTGGTATGACTAAACAAACCATGAGCAACAAAATGGCACGGGAAAGCTGGTCGGCGGCAGATTTGATAAAAGCCGCTGATTTTTTAGAGTGCCGGGTCGCGTTCGTTCTCTCCGATGGTCAGCATATCTATTTAGACAGCAACGAATAGAATATAGGCATAACAAAAGCCGCCCCATTAAAGGGCGGCTTTTTTCTTTTACTCATGCATGGCGTGTGCAAAGGCATCATTGAACGCCACCGCACCCGCAAAAAAAGCATTGGTAACTTTGCCCATTTGCTCCACCAGCTTATCAAGCACACTGCAAATGTCCTCAAAATTGATGTTAGCAAAAGGGTGTCGCTTCTTTTGCCACTCGTTATATGCCACCTCATAGGATTGCGGGCGGGCAATCGCGGCTATTAAATCGACCTCGTTTCTGCTGCACCCCTCCGCCATGAGCAGCTTTTTAAACCGTTTGCGTGTCATTTACACCACTCACTTTCTTTAAATTCTGCAACGCTCTGCCGTGCAGCCGATACGCGGCTTGCAGGCTCTTTTCTTCGTCATTGCCATAGATGCGGATAGCTATTTCCGTCCATTTCATCCAACGGCTATCCTCTCCGAACATATACCGCAGCGTTAAAACTTCCTCTTCGAGCGGGTCAGGCAGCAGCGCCACGGCATCCTCAACGGCTCTCATTTTATCCAGATTTTCAATAATGCGAGGTTCGAGCCTTTTCTCTAAGTCTAAGCGATTGATAACTGCGTTAGCCATTCGGTCGCTTGCTCCTGCTTGGTGCTGTGAGCCGTCGCTCTCTTTCGCCGAGGGAAACAATTCACTGCTCTTTGCTCTCGCTATTCTTTCCCGGTCGCTGGCAACGCGCATCTGCCAACCCTTATATTTTTTTAGGTGTTCCTGTGTTATGATCTCGCTCATGATGTCGCGTCCCCCTAAAATCCCTAACGTTCAAAAATCAGAACGGCAAATCGTTATCACCATCTGCCGCCATAGGTTCAAAGCCGCTATCGCTATACGGCTGAGATTCCGCCGCTGGCTTTTCTTCCTGGCCACCGACAAAGAACACGCGGTCGGCTACTACCTCGGTTATGTAGCGTTTGTTCCCGTCCTTATCGGTATAATCGCGGGTCTGTATCGCTCCCTCTATCCCGATAAGCTTGCCCTTACCGAAATATCTGCAAACAAATTCCGCTTGGCTTCGCCATGCCACTATGCTGATAAAATCCACCTTGCGTTCGTTGCCCTGTTTGTAGGGTCTATCAACAGCGATACGGAACGCAGTCACGTTAACGCCGTTGGGTGTGGTTTTCAACTCTGGGTCAGCCACCAGCCGCCCGATTAAGATTGCTTTGTTATACATTCTTTGCCTCCGTGTCAATTATCAAAGGTGGCATTATCTGAGTGTATTTCACCTTAAACCCCTCCCAAATCCTCAACATAACACCAACTCTGCGGTGGTCTTGTAAGCCTGTCCTTTCTACAATGCTCGCAAGGCGGGGCATACAAATAAGGAATGTCGCAGCCGCCCTTACAATCAATGCGAAACTCGCTTAACTTTTTTGGAGTCTCGTAGATTACAAGGTTGGAAATGTGCCAAAAATACAACGGCTTTCCTTTTCCGTATTCTTCAGCTTCGGTATACTCCAAACCAGTCTTTTCACCCTCTACGGTTGGTATGTGATAACAATGTTCGTCCTCATAAACTCCATAGCAGTATTCATCTATTTGGTCACATACAAATTCGCCTATGACCTTGCCGCTAAGAATAGTCATTTCGTGTTCCTTTGCATATCCGTAATTGAGAGCGCTGATGCGTCCAACGCCAAGGTTGTCGCAGCACAACCCCCAATCATAGTTGCCCTTGGGTTTGGTGCAGTAGATATAGCACTTAAACGGCGTTTCAAACTTCGGGCGGGTCTTTCTGACCTCTACCGTCTTTTTGCCGCTGGCTATCAGTTCGCACCATTTCGGCTTTATCGAAATCAACACAGCTTTCATATAATCGCTCCTACTATTGCGGCGGCAATAACCGCAACGCCCAAATAAACGGTTGTAACCTCGGCGCAAAACCTCCCGTCTATACCCTCATGGCGGCTCATGCTCCAAAACCCGCCCGCTATCATAGCAAGCCCGATAAGTATAAGTAATGCTGTTATCACTTCATTCCCCCTCACTTAGAACCCCAAAATGCAACGCCCACGGCGGCACATATAACCGCACTAACTGCGCTTGCTATCCATGCAGCGGGCGCAAACGGTATGTTGATAGCATTCGACACAGCACAAGCGACACAAATCGCTGCCCCTACAAAACCCATAGCACTAATCATTCAGATTCTCCTTTCAACAGTTCGGGGTTATCGTGTATGTTGCCGATGACTTCTAAACCTCTTATAAACTCATAAAATTCTATATTGTGGTTTTCGTGCAAATCCGCTTCAACAACATTTTCGTTAAATTTATATTCAACAAAATCAAATCTGCCCGAATAATCACAGAATCCCACAACGCCATAGTTTTCTACTTCCCAAGAGTTATATTCTGCTCCGCAAGAAGTATAATAGCTTTCAAAAATTTCGTCAGGAAATTTGAATATATCCCCCTCAAAAATCCGCTTTCCGTTCTTATCGGTCAAGCCTGTGTATTGTCCTACGGTTTCAACATTCACTCTAGGAGCGAATCCAGTAACTATGTAAGTTCCAGTGGAATATTCTAGTTTTATCACAATACGATACAATCCATCGTGCTTATCGTGAATTAGATACCCTTCCACCCACTCGCCGTTATCTATCCGCTTGCCACGGAACAATATTTCTCTCATTCTTTCTCACCCTCCTTTGGCGGTTCGGGAAGTTCCATCCAATGAGTAATAGATACTAGAACGGTTTCGTCCGCTTCATCACCGTCCCACCAACCCCATTCGCCAAAAGGGTCAATCGCAGCAACACCATCGTTGCAAGGTTCACCATCGTTATAGTTTAAATAAATGACTAGAACGGGAGTATAAGGTGTTGGCAACCTCTCCTCAACGCTTATCCACCTCGGCGCAAGGGTGGCGGGGTCTATTGTTGGGGCTTCGGATATTTCCGTAATCACGTCACACCTACACGACCTTTTGCAAGCCAAACAATCACAATCCACTTTATCGCAAGCGCCATCACACGAATTGCAAATATCTTTAATAAGCGCATCTAAATCGCCTAACCTCATTTTCACTCCCGCCTTTCCGTAATCTTTATCTCATAAACAACACCGTCTATTTTGTAATCGATTTCGCCTGTGTAGGTGCAATAGATGTACCCGACACCTCTGCGCTGTATTTCTTCAAGCTTCTTTTGTATTTCAAACATTAAAAAAGCTTGTATATGCTCATGTGTTCCCATCACTCCGACCTCATTTCCCTCGATACTCCCTGAGAACAGTAATCCATTTCACCTTTATACTGTCGGGTATCGTTATAGTGATAAAGTTGACATTCCACTAAGGGTTCGCCATATCTCGAAAACTTTTTACGCCCTCTAATGCAATCCTTACACCTGCACACTTCCACCACATCGGCGGCGGGAATGCTTTCCAATCTGCTTTTAACATCTTTATAGGCTCTCACCATATTGGGCGAGTTGCTATTGTAATCTGCGCTCCAAGACTTGATGCTTAAATCAATCCTTTCGATAACCTTTTCTTTCTCAATGTATTCAGCCATTGTCACTCACCAACTTTTTAACTCCGAATACCACTTTGCAACGAAATTTCAACCAACCAAAAGCAATTGCAAATACTGGATAACCATAATAACCACGTTCATCTATAACACCGATACATGGAGTAATAAACCAATCATTGCTTGTGTTCGATGATACAAAGTACATAATTTTACGTGTTTTCATTCTCACCCCTCGCTTTCCTGCAAAACACCGTGTTTCTCCGCCCACGCTTCGGCTTCATCTGCAAGCGTCTTGTTAAACTTCTCGCCTTCAAAGAATCTTCCAAGCGCGGCGTAAAAGGCGTTAAGCCTTTTTTCTCCGAACTGAAATTCGTTATGTAGGATAAAACCGCAGATTATGAAAAACAGCCGCATAGCGTTAAGGTGTTCCGCTGCTCTGCCTGTTTGGTATTTTGCTGGCAATCGTGCTTTCATGTTTTCACTTCCTTACCATTGTCACCATTCGGAAATCGTTTCGTTTAAGTCAATATCCTTACACACAATAGAAACACACGCACCGTATTGCCAACCCGAACCGCTGCTGCTCGTCGAAGTCAATTCCGCTATGACTTTTACTTCGCCGAAAAATGTGATTTCAACCTCGTTGGCATCGCCCACTTCTTTGCTTGTTACCTTAACGTTGGTTATAACAGGATTGTGAGTTAAATTGTTTTCGTCAAAATACAGTTGGGCTGTAATTTCGTTATAACCGCAGCAATCCCCCTCGTCCTCTACAATCATCAAAGTGTAGGCGATACCGTTCTTTTGAACAACGATTTTCTCCTCTGTCATGCTTATTAATTGATAACCGACTAAATCTTTTATAGTCATTTTGCTATTTTCCTTTCTATTTTCTCACCAACCCCATAACCGCCAAAAACATGACGCAAAGGGCGTTTACAATTATCGTCAATCCTTTTTGGGTTATCGAAAAGATATAGTAAATATCGTCCATACTTACCGCCTCTTTTCGTGATACTTGCGGTTCTGTTCTCTGAACCGCTTTGAACTGGCTTTCTGAAATTCGATAAACTCAACCGCTGAGTGTCTGCGCTCGTTTTCCTCGGCTTTAAGCTGTTTAAATTTGGCGTAGTCGGAGCAAACAGCGTGACAGTTAAAGTGTCGTATCTCGCAACCCTTACAGGGGCTACAAAGAGGGTTATTTGCGCCCATGTCTTTTTACTCCTTTCGCTTTATCTCCAGTTGCGGGCGATTTCTGCGGCAGTAGAGCGCACGTTTCGCCCACATCTGCCCTAACAACCTCTTTACACCTCATGCAGCAGTAGCGGCAAACGGTTTGCCCCGTTTTGGGGCAACTCCGCATTGCACATGGGTTATATTCTCGGTGGCATTTGTAACAGGTCATTGCTTACCGCCTCCGTCACACAACGTTGTTTGACCGTTGGCGTATTTTTTCGACCACTGCGGGTAATCATATACCCGCGTGATCGTTATCTCAGTTCTGGGGTTTGCTTTGTCATAAAGCACCATAGAACCGTCGGTCATGGCAATAATATCGCGGTTATCATCCGCGAGTATGCCAGCCGCTACCAACACATCATGCGCCGCCTCTTCCAGATTGCTTTTATCAGCCAGCCTGTATGTCGGCATATAGAAAACGCACTTCACATTGACAGGGCAGCTGATAGGGCGGGGCGGTTTCGGTTTAAGGAACAGCTGAGCATCTTTTTCATAAGCCTTATACTGCTTTGACGGCATAATGAACGGTCTGCCCGTTGCCTTATTCATCAATATCTGCTGGCTGTTCTTTTTGGTTATCGGGGTAAGCTGAATCGTGTATTTTATCTCAGCCATTCGCGTACCCCTCCAATGCATCGATAATGCCCTGCATACAGTACAGCGCAGGCGGCAAAGCTATGCCATTTCCCCACATTTTGTATTCCGCACTGTCGGTATGGAGCTTGTTGTACCATGTGAGCATCTGCGCTTTGGTGTAGTCCTTAACCGTCTTGCCGTTGATAGCTGCGTGAGTGTTTCTCACTTCAAGCCAGAAGCGATATTCTTCCTCGGTGAAATCGTCCTTGCGGTCGGGGTGACCCCATTCATCCGCAAAGCCCTGCAACCTCGCACACTCGGTAGGAGTAAGGCGGCGAACGATGTAGCGAACACATACAGCGCCGGGGCCTTTTGCAACCAATGTCGGGCAAGTTCCATCCTCATACAGCTGCGGGTCATATTGAGCGTTTGCGCCCTGGTTATAAAACGCACGGTCGAGCGCGATAGGCTGCTCATTGACAACCAAATCGGTAGCGTCTTTATAATCACGAGCTTTTAAACTGCTCGATTTTTCGCTCTCCCTGTATTCGCCAATAGCCTGCATAGCGTATGCCACCGCGTGACGGTCTAAAGTGTTGAGAGTGTAAGAGATATCCTCTTTAACGCCCTTGCCGTTACAGCCTGCGGTATCGGCTCGGTCTATGCCGTTGCCTTGGAGGCAGTAAACAACCGCCTGCGGCTCTTTGTAATCATTTGCTCCGAGAGTATTCGCAAGGTTGTCGCTCGTTACTAGGCTCTGCTGCTTTGAACTAATCGCAATCGGTACGACAATAAGTTCGTTTGCTCTGGCTTCGCCCTGGTCGAAAGTGTTGAGTGTGTTCGCAACTTCTGCTTTCTCCCACTTTTGCGCTTCGTCCTTGCTGTGGGGTCGAGTACCTTTGCGAAACACTACTGGCTCCATCACCATCGGCACATTACCGCCACCTGTTCCCATTCGGCTAGTGAGCGTCTGCACCTTTCCGCTTTCGTCAATGCTCACTCGGCTATCGGCAGGGTGATTTTCGATAGAGTATGCTGCCATCGGCTGGAATAAATACTGGTCGTTCAGCGTTGAGAGCGTTGCGCTCTTGTCTGTCTGTATCAGCGCACCTTTGCCACCGCCCTCACAGCCGGAGCGGATTTTAAGGGTGTAGCACACAGCGTGTTCATGGTTCGATGAAATTGTGAATTGCGGTTCGCCAACCTCTCCAACGCCAAAGCCTGTACCTCGTCCAAGTGCTTTGTGCCGTGTGGCTATCATGGTGTTAATGGGGATACAGTCGGTACTTATCAGCACCGCTGTATTATTCGCCCCACCGCCGCTCATAGCCTGTAACGTAGGATAAACGCCGTTAGGGTCGAAAATACGCTTTGATTGGCAATCCCAAGGGGTTAAGCATTTACAGCCGTCTGCTCCCTCTCTATCATCTATTCTCTCCTCGGTAAGCACATAACACTCACCACCACCGCCGCGACACTCGCCAGCGTACAGCGCGGGAGCAATACCGCTAGGGTCGAGTACGGCTTTGCTCTGCACATCGTATTTGTTCAGATTTCGGATTTTTCCCTCTCTATCTGCTGTTCCAGCGCTATGTTCAGCATCGGCGGCAGTTCCTTGCCACGAGCGGAGGCTCTCCGCAAAATACCCTCGCAAGCCGTCGCGCTCAAATAGTATTTCTGTGGCGCGTTCGCCTCTAAAATCTGCGACAAGGTGGATTCTACGGCGACGCTGGGGGACTCCCCAATATTGAGCGTCGAAAGTTCGGTACGCAAGGCTCCATCCGCCGCCCATATAGCAGTCTGCATAGGGCCATCCGTTTTTAGGCATCGGAGGCACCGAGGCGGTCGGTTCGACGATTTTGATAAGCTCTTCGAGGACGATTCGGAAGTCCTCTCCTTTGTTGCTGCTAAAGGCTCCGGGTACGTTTTCCCAAAGAGCGAAAGTTGGGTATCTTCCATTTGTCGCTGCCCTCATTTCTTTGATTATTCTTACAGCCTCCATAAACAGACCGCTGCGGGTGGTCTCTTCGTCGCCGTTGTCCTCATGCTTTAAGCCCGCCCTTTTGCCTGCCACGCTGAGGTCTTGGCAAGGGGAGCCAAATGTGATTATGTCAACGGGTTCTATTTCCGCACCGTTGATTTTGCTTATATCTCCCAAATGCTTCATGTTTGGAAAACGGGAACGGGTGACGGCTATCGGAAACGGCTCAACTTCACTCGCCCACATGGGAACGATACCGCAGAGGCTACCCGCAAGTTCAAAACCGCCGCTGCCTGAAAACAAACTTCCAAGTTTATAATTCATCTGCTTGTACCCCCTTACAGCCCTAAAAGCTGTTTAATGCCGTTGTACTCGTTGCGAATGATTTCTTTTCTACGGTTTATGGCGTTCACTTGCAACGGGAAACAGCGCTCTAAAATTCGCTGATAGATTCGCTGCTCGGCTATGTCTTGTGGTTTCTTGATAGCTTCAATGTCAAGATTCGTCGTTATAATCATCGGTAGTCCTGCTCTGTAACGCCCGTCGATGATGTTAAAAACGATCTCGTTCATATATTCGGTGCTGCGTTCTGCGCCTAAATCGTCAAGCACTAACAGCGCATAGTTGTTAAGGCTATCAAGATATGCCTGTTTCTCATACAAGCCGCTAATTGTGTTAGCGATTCGGGAGAAGTTTGTCATTAAGCATGGATAACCTTTATCTATCAGCGCATTAACCGCACAAGCTGCCATAAATGTTTTTCCGGTGCTGCAAGGCCCATATAGCAAGAGCCCTTTGCCGCTTTTCTTCATTTCGGCAAAATTGGCAACGTAGTTTTTCAAGGCGTTGGTGGTTTTGGGGTCGTCGCCTTTGTCGGCGGCGAAATTCCACTTTTGCATATCGCTGCGAAAAAAACCGTCTTTGCGGTAACGGTCAGCTTGTTGCCGTTGTTCGTTCTCTCGTCTTTCTCTCTCGGCGCGGTTTCGCTCCTCCGTTGCGCAATGGCACAATACGGGAACGATTTTTGTTTGCTCAAACAGGGTTATTTTCGTCTGTTTGGGCGTGTGACACTTAGCGCAGTATAAAAGTCCGTTTTCGGTGTAATCGCCCTTAGAGGGTGGGCAATGCTTCTCAACCTTGCAGGCGGTGTCGTTAACTATTTTCGTCGGATTCATGTTGTTTCGCTCCCTTTGGCTATTTCAGAAAATCCATGTCGCCCCAATCATCAGCGGGGCAACTATTCGGGTTCGTCTGCGGGGTTTCCACAGACGGTGTATAATTTGCGTCCAGATAATCGACATACCCAGAGTTGAAAAACGTGCTGCCGTTCTGTTGCTTTTTCCAATCAGCATCTTTTTTCCATTCCACCAGATAGCGGTCGATAGCTTTTTTGATTTCATCAAAGCCAATTTCAAACAAAACTTTTCGCTTTGCGTCTGAAACTTGTCCTTTGCCTTTCTTGTTGGGGTAAAGATCCCAAACCGATTCAAAGAAAGAATCAATATCCGCCTTGGAGGGTTTAGGTTTTGGTGGTTCTTTTGGCGGTGAACAAAAAGTATCGTTAGATACTTTAATATCTTCTTTAATATTCTTATTTTCTTTAATATTCTTATGTTGTGTCGGTTCTGCTGTCGGTTCTGCTGTCGGTTCTGCATCGTCCAGCCCTTGAAAAACCGCATAGTTAACAACGTTTATCGTTGTTTTTCTGTTGTCGGTTGTGTAGGTTATCATGCCCTCGCTTTGCAGCACATCAAGAAGTTTTTTTACGGTTTCGCGCCCCATATCCCAACGTTCCGAAAGTTTCACCATACTGGTAACAAACGAACCTCTTTTTATAATCAAGGGCTTCCCGTTAAATAAAATCTTTTTGTCGCAGTAATTCGCCAACAGTAATATGTCAATCCACGCAAGGGCGTATTTAGGCTTTTCAAAACTCCAAATGAAGTTATCCCAAATTTTTCGGTTTACTTTTATCCAGTTGGTGTCCGCCATTTAACGCTCTTCCTTTCAAACAGCACGGAGGGTTATTCCTCCGCGCCGTCCTCGGTTTCTTCATCCTCGAAAAAGCCCTCGAAGTCGCCGCTATCGGCTTTAGGATAGTTAAAACGAGCGTCAAGAGCTTCACGTTGTTTCTGCTCCACAAAATAGCCGAACACATAAGCATCGACCATCTTTTTTGCGAGGGTCTTAAACTTGTTCATGACCTCATCGGTCAAGCACAGTCGACCGTTGATTTTAACGTCGATGCTATCCAGATTGAAGCGATATTCCATCGCTGCGTCAGCCGAGGAAACACCCTCATCTATCGAGAACATAACCATCTGGGCAGACGGGTCTTTATCGGGGGTAATGGTCAAAACGATGGGGTATCTATCTGCGTTGAAGTTGCAGGCAAGCAGCTGCTTAGTGCAAAGCTCGTCCATTTTCGCCTTGTAGTCGTTGAAGTTTTCGTATGCGCTCATGTTGTTTACCTCCTGTTAATCAATCAAAAAAGCCAGCGGTCGGATCGTCTGCGGCGTTTTCCTTTGCCTCGCCCGTTTCTACGTTGATAACGTTGCCAGGGGCAGGAGCAGGAGCAGGAGCAGCGGGGGTAACTTCAACGGGGGAGTTGTCCGCCACGTTATCCACATAATCCACAGAACCATCTTCGTTGATAGCGCCCATGTCGCCGTCCAATGCTTTCTGCATCTCGATGCTCATGATTCCCCACTTGCTGATAAGCTGGCGGAGCATGGTCTTATATGCCATTCCGTCAAAGTCCTTGTACCAAAAAGAGGAATACTTCCACATATCGCTCTGCGAAATCTTGCCAGCCTGCAAGTCGCGGTATTTTTCGGCAGAAAAAGCCATGCTGTACTTGTCGGCGTGAGCCATCATCTTTTCGATGCTCCAATATATAGACTTTTTAAAGCCGTTCTGATACTCGAACATCGCATAATAACCAATGGTGGGGGTCGATTCACGAATGGTATCATCCTGTATCAAATTGACCTCGATTTCCTCGTTGAGCGGGTCGAAGTGAACCAATTCGCCCTCTTTGATAGCCAACACATTGAGTTTCTTGTAATATCCAGAGCGGATAGCAAGCTGGATATAGCCCTTATAGCCAAGTTGGAACTGCGCCACGGTTCTCTCCGGGGAAACCATTTCGCCGTTCTTAAACTTAGCTTTCTGCTTAAACGGAACCATGTAATACTGGCCCAACTGAGGCGAGGGGGAGAGTTTAAGGCTTTCGCCGAGCATCGCAGCCGACAAAATGGTGCTGTGTTCGCACTCCGCGAGCGCGGGGTTGGTACTCACAGCCGAGATAATCGAGGTTATAAAACGCTGTCCGTCCTTACCGCCAACCATGTTGTTGATACGGTTCTTGATAGCGTCAGAAGTGAGAAATGCGCTAAAGGTCTGCGGCTTATTGCCGTTGGTTCTTACAAGCGAGTTATTTACTGCCATGTCTTATGCCCTCCCATATTCGATGTTGTTGGTTTTCAAAAACGATTTGAGTGCCGAAAGCTGTTCGGCGGTAGCTTTGACTTTGAAAATAACGGTGTGTCTCTCCGCTGTGCCCTCGGAAATCGCAGGATTGGCGGCAGATTCGACCCGTGCGGCGTTTTCGGTTTCCTGCCGTGTGATTTCATGAGTAGAATTTCGAACCGCTTCTGCGCCATTTTTGACGGCTTTCAAGCGATTCAGTTCATTGCGCTGCTTTTCGATGCGCTCTTTTTCAGCCAGAGCAGTGGCAAGGTCGAAGTTTTTAAGGAAAACGCCCTTGACCTGGGTAGCTATTTCGGGGTCGATATCCAGATTGTCGATAGCAACCAACCCCGATACTATGCGGTCAATCTTCCCGGCAAGCTCGGTCGTTGCAGTGGTGAGAGTGGTTGAAACGTTCAGCCACTTAGGCTCATGCAACCGCTCATACGGAACCAGTTCCGCGAGGTCGCCTATCATGGTGTTATAGGCCTTTACGATTTCAGCCTTTTTCTCCTGCCTGCGGAATTCATCGTAGGTCTTAACTTGGGCATCGATCTCCGCAGACTGCGCCTTTATCATCGACACAAGCTCCTTGGCCTGCGCTTCAAATTCCTCATAGGGTTTCAAGTACAAGGCTTTCATCTCGCGGCGCTTGCCGTCGATAGCCTCCGCCAGCTTATTGAGGTTAGCGCGGTCTTTCTTTGCCTGTACCACGGTATCCTCGGTATAAACGCGCCCCTTATAGGCTGCCAAACCGTCCTCGACCCACCGCTTGACCTCTTCATAGTTCCAGTTAATCGGCGGGAGCGGCTGCGCCTGCGTCGGGTTGTAAATCTCTATCTGCATCGTTTAACTTTTCCTCCTCGTCCTTATTTCTTATGCCTCCAAAAATCTTGGCTTTGCGTTCGGCTGCTACTTTGGGATTCCACCCGCAGCGGAAACACGCGCCGCCATCGCACAAAATATGCTCGTTATGGTCGCACGATTTTGTTGCCATCTTATTTCACCCTCTTTCATATCTCCGGCAGTATCAGCGGTGGCATACGGTCTTTGACTACATATTCCTCCCAGAACTTGATTTCCTCGGCTAACAGATATTCCAAATCGGCGGCAACGTCCGCCCTGTCGATGCGGTAGGTCTGCCGGGTGCTTTTTATCTCACCGTTGTAAACTCGTTTGAGTTGAGCATGGAGAACGTTAAACTCGAACCCCGATGCCAACAGCTGGTGAAGCATCTGCACATAGTAGTTTTGAGGAACACCATCGCGCCAGTTTTCTTTTGCGATGCTGCGTAGAATCTCGGTGGTTTTGCCCTCATAAATGCCCTTTTTACCTGTTTCCCTTTCCACCAACCGACCGTCAAGGGTGGCAAATAACCACGGATATTGAGGATTGCGAACCATGTCAAAAGCGCCGCCGTATGTAACCTCATATTCGGGGTAGTCTAAAGCAAAGAGCCGCCTTATAGGGTCCTCCGCAGCGTGACCATACTCCACATGAGGGTTACTGGAAATATCGGGGGCTTTCCTGCGCCCGGTCTTGATTTCCCACAAGGTGACATTGCTCATGTATGGGTTACAGCCGATAACCGCCGATGCTTCACTGGCACCGATGCCCTTTAATCTGGCCTTGTGCCACTCTGCCTCGTTGGTGATAATTTCAGCGCTCATCAAAGCACGTCCTCCGCGTCCTTGCGCTCAACGCAGTATTCGCAGCCGATAATCTCGCCGCATTTGGTTTTGTAAACTTTCTCGTCTGCGTCAAGCTCCTTATCGCAACAGGGACAGAAATACCGCCGCTCGGGATATTCGGGCGGGTCTAAGGGCTGCTGGGGTTCATAAGGGGCAACGCTGGGATAACTCGGAACGCCCGTTCCGTAACACGTTGAAAAGCTCATTTTTCGTCCTCCTACGGCTCATAGTCGTATAGGCAGCAGTTTGAAAGCCAAAAGAAAAACACTCCTGCGAGTAACGAGCCGATGCTACCGAGTGAGGCTTTCAAAATGCTCATGTCATCCATTTGCATCGCGCCGACAAAACAGATCATCAAGAGGAAAAGCAGAGCCGACAAAGCGGCGAATACAAAGCCGATAAAGTGACGCTTGCGCCGTTCTCTTTCATGTTGTAGCCGCATGACGTTTAGCCCTCCATTCCTCAAACTTCGCGCGATTCGCAGGGTCTTTATAAAAGCTCTCTAAGCTGCCATAAGTAACAGCAGCAAAACTCTTTCGTTCCTGCTTTGTCATGGCGTTCATGTCAAGCTCCGCGCTGCCTATCGTGCGGGTTCTTTCAAAAGCCGCCATTTTAAAACCTCCTTGTGATTTAAATCACTTACCGCCGTGCGGCTAACTCTCTTTTCTTCGCTCGATAATCGCGTTTATAGCTGCCTCCATTCGCTCTTTTGCGCTCGGCGTTTTTCGCGCACCGTTTAGCAACATCGAAATATAGATGTCCGTAACGCCGAGTTCACTAGCCAGTTCGCGTTGCGAAATTTTATGAACGTGTAGCAACGCCACAATATCGCCCGTCCACTGTTCTGCCATTTTTCAACCTCCTTAACGATTTTTTTATAAGTAGTTGAAATAATTAAACAAACGTGTTATTATCATTTTGCAGGAATCAAATAACACTTTGGAAAGCACACATTTACTTGTGTGTCTGCTCTCTTTTTGTCTAATCACTTAAACTTACAAGTGCATTATAATTTAAACACTTAAACAAGTCAAGACTTTTTGTCTAAGCGTTTAAACTTTTACTATTTGCACAAAAAAGGCGGTGCTTTTCTATGTTTTATGAAAGATATTTGCAACTTTGTGACAGCAAGGGGTTAAAGCCTAGCGCAGCCGCAGAACGTGCGGGATTCAATCGCGGAACGGTGAGTGTATGGAAAAAGAAGTATAAAGAAAACATCGACGTTCGTCCTGAACCAGATGTAATTGAAAAGATTTGTTCGTTTTTCAAATGCTCTGAATCGTGGTTATTAGGGATTGAGGAGCAACAAAAAAAGCCCGCCGCCAATAATGACGACGAGCTTTCAGAGGCTCAGAAAAAACTAATAGACCTCACTCGGAGAGCTTCTGATAATCAGGCTGAGATGGCTTATCGAATGCTTCTAACAATAATGGAAGGCATTCAGTAAGCTTTTCAACTTGTGCAGGGGTTAAAGCTTTGATATAGGCTATAAATTCCTCTTTCATGTCTGTTGCTCCTGTCTGTTAGTTTCCTCTAGCAAATTTATATTAACTATGGATTTATTGGGAAAACAAGCGGAAATGTTTCCCACAAATTTTAAGAGAGCGGCGCGGGCGCTCCAAGAACCACCAAAGACCACCCGCGCCATTGGTAGGTCGTTTCCGACCAGCTACAGCCTACCATTTGCGCCAAAAAATGACAATGCGAACATTTGATTAAAAATCGCATTTTGTGACGATTGTTAATCACCCGCGACGAATGGAGGTAAAAATATGCCCTTTTCGCCCGCCACTTATGAGGAGAAACCCTATAACCGCTGCATAGATTGTATGCATATCGGTAAAAAATGTGACGGACCTAACTTTTTAGCTATGGAAACGCCCCGCTTGTGTGAATGGGCGCGGTTACGCAAAGACTATTTGCATAGCCAAAACCCAAAATGGACTAACGCCTATATAGCTAACGAGGCTGATACATCAAAAACAACCGTTGACCGCTTTTTAGCGGGCGATATGGACGATTTAAAACTCTCCACCGCCGCGCGAATTATAAAGGTGCTTGTTAATGGAACATGGGGACAATATCCTTGCGCTTTGGCTGCTATGGGGGAAAATTTCAACCCTGCTATTATCGAACAATGTAGACAGCTACAAGCGACCCTCAATGATATAAGCAACAGGCACAAAGAGGACATTGCCGCAGTTAAAGCAGAGGCACAAACCAAAATTGATTTCCTGCGAGGTCAAGTTGAGTTTAAACAATCTCAAATGGACGCTAAAGATAAAATTATTGATAAACTTATGAGCAAACTGTAACGGTTTTATTTGGACGAGGTAATTTTATGTTTTGGTTTTTTAAATCGAAAGATGCGGCAAAGGAAAAGGCAAATAGCAACGTTTTGCCTGAAACCGAGCCAAAAGCTAATATTGCCGTTTCTATCGAATCCCGGCGATGCGAAGTAGAAAAATTTATAGCTAAAGGCGAAATTATATCACCTGTTGCCTTAAATCTAGAGCCGTCTCAATCTGGTGGTTTCGTTAATTGGAATGTGTATGAGGTAATCGGTATAAATCAAAATACCAATCGCAAAAATAAACGCCGATATGAAGCCAAAACCGAAACAAACGCTATCGAAGGAGCAAAGACCGACGGACTTATAGAACCGTTTGAAATACGCGTACTTCCCCACGATGCGCCCACCGAAAAGCAAATTGACTATCTGCTTTCTTGGGGCGCTGCTGTTCCCAGGGGTGCGACCAAGTATGATGTTAGCGCAATTTTGAGCCGCCTTGAAGATTCATACGATATTGTTTTTGAAAAAGAAGTCGCAAAAGATAAGGAGATCCATTATATTCGCCCTTTGCCGGGGCCAAGCGCCGAATTTGCAAAATACGCTGATGATATGGGGATTTTCTTTTCTCGATATATCGGGGGCAACGCCTTATTCGATAAAGTGGTGTATAACCTCGGCGAACGTGACAAAATTGCATTTTTTGCATATTGCGTTCTTTGCTCTCACCGGGGCAATACTATTGGGGATTTGCGAAATTCTCCGCATTTTATCCAACTATATGAATTTGCTGATAAGGCCATGCAAGACGCATCATTAGCCAAGTCTATAATGGGGCGAGATTCAGCAGATTATAAATCCCCCCATAAAGGCTCAAAAGCATATAAAGCAGTTGCAGAATTTTTTGATATAAAATAAAAAACGCCCTCGCAAGCAAACACTTGCGGGGGCAATTTAAAACAATTTTTCCGAAAGGGGTTTGAAATATGGCGTTAAAACAACGTTACGACCTACGCCCGATTAAAAACGTGTGTGTATATGCCCGTTATTCCCCAGGCAGCAGGCAGACCGACCAATCAATTGAGGGGCAATTGCGCGTTTGCCAAGAATACGCCGAGGCGCAGGGCTGGAACATAGTTAAAGTCTATGCAGATCGCAAGCAGACGGGAACAAACGACGATAGAGAGAATTTCCGACAAATGATTAAGGATAGCGCGCTGGGCTTTTTCGATGCCGTCTTAGTTTGGAAAAACGACCGTTTTGGGCGCAACATGGAAGATGCCGTTATGAACGAGGTCAAAATCAAAAAGAACGGTGTTTCCCTTGTTTCCGCAACAGAACCGATTGTCGAGGGCGCTATGGGCGCTATGAACAAAGCTATGCTAATGGGTATGGCTGAGTTTTACAGCATTACCAATTCGGAAAACGTGCAAAGAGGATTGCGCGAAAGCGCCCTAAAATGCCAAGTCACAAGCAACGCTATTCCCTTTGGCTATAAAAAGGGAGAGGACAAAAAGTTTCATATTGAACCCGCTGCGGCGGCTATGGTGCAAGAAATCTACGAGCGCTACGACAACGGCGAATTACTGTTTGACCTTATGGACGTTTGCAACGAGCGCGGTTTCCGCACCTACAAGGGGAACAAATTCACCCGCTCGACCATGTATGCCATTCTCAGAAACGAGAAATATACAGGCGTATATATTTGGAAAGATATTCGCATAGAGGGCGGCATACCGAAAATTATTGACCGCGAGTTGTGGGAAAGGGTGCAAAAGAAATTGAAAAAGAACAAACACGCCCCAGCTCGGGCGAAAGCAGCAGAGCCGTTTATCTTGACTACAAAATGTTTCTGCGGGCTTTGTGGCGGGCATATTGCGGGTGAGAGTGGAACGGCGCGGAACAAAACAAAGCATTACTATTACGGCTGTGTGAGCCGCAAAAACAGCCGAAAAAAGTCTGAGGCTTGCCAAAAGAAGCCTATCCGCAAAGATTTGCTCGAAAAGATTGTGCTAGAGAATACTATCAATTATGTTCTCTCCGATAAGTCGATAAAGCAGATCACCGCCGATCTTATGGAATACCAACAGCACGACCAAAGCGTAGATATTATCGAGCAACTTCTAAAACGCCGTAGAACCGTTCAGAGAGCGATTGAAAATCTGCTTAACCTCATAGAGCAGGGAGAGGCTACAAGCGCCCTAGCGGCTCGATTAAGGGAGCGAGAGGACGAATTAGAAACGATTGACGCGGCAATAGCTGAACAGGAGCTAACCCAAACCAAATACACCGAGGACGAAATAACATTTTACCTCGAAAGTTTCCGCGGCGGGGATATAAACAACCTCGCATATCAGCAACGCCTAATTGACCTATTTATCAAGTCGGTTGTAGTCTACCCCGATAAAGTGGTTATCTGCTATAACTACCCGCATGGCGGCGGCACGATTACCGTAGAGGATTTGGAAAAGGTTCTCGCTGACGCTGAAACAGCAGAAACAGAAACAACGGCAGAAACGGAAAAAGCCGCCCATAGCGCGGGCGGCTCTACCGTCAATAATAATATTGAGTTTTCACAAAACGACGGTTCGTTTTATGTTAGTCTGGTGCACTCGACTGAAACAAAAGCGAACCACCTTATCTATACCGCCGCAGCTTTCTTATTAGTGGTAAATTTGCAAGATATAGCAATATCCGCAAGAAAGAGTTGAAAAAACGCAATATCCGTCACAATTTTGTCACATTTAAAGGGGGTGAGAACATGAGCGAGAGCCAAAAGCAGGCAGAAATTATAAAATCTTTAAAAAAATTAGGCATAAAAATTTTTGACAAAGTTGTGACCGAGGAAAAAGCAGGGCGCAGCGTCGTGTATATCGGCGGGGAGTATTTCGGAATTTACGACCATGAGAGAAAAACGTTTGTTGATTAAATGAAAAAGCGGGGGCTAATGCTCCCGCTCTTTTCATTCGCTTAAAAATTCCTCGTGATACCTGATAAATAACGCTCTGAAACAACGCGGGTCAACGTCATGGGATTTCATAAACTCCACGAAATCACCCCACAAGAGCCGCGACCGTTCCTCATGGGCTTTCATATCGGCGGTAAACTGTTCGCCGTTCCGATCGTAGCCGTATTTGCTGCTCGGCTCTCCAACGTTGCGAGAACCTTTTTTAATAACTCTGTGCGGTTTCATTTTAACCTCTCCTATTTTCCCCGCCGTATTTTCAAGCCCCGACGGGTGGGCGGTTTGTATTACTTGATTTCCTTGCCTGTTTTGGTGCTGTAAAATTTGCCATCGTACATATAAGCACGACCGAGATGCCATTCGTTATACAACCAGTTCTCGCGGTTTTCTTCGGTGTCTTCGAGTTCGTAGAATTTTAAGTAGGTGTTGTATTTCATTTTACTTACCTCCATTGTTTCGCGTGTTTTGTTTCCCTCAACCTTGTGTCTTTATTATAGCTCGTTTATATGTAAATGTCCATTAGCATGATAACTAAAGTTTACATAAACATTTGGCTATTATGTCAATGGACGTTACCATATAATAATGATATAATTTAACCATAGAAAGGAGGTGGGCACGGTGAAGCGGAAAAAGAAAAAATCCACAAAAACGCTCGATGTCCGAACCATCGTAGTGAGCGCAATTGTGGATTTTGTTATCGGGCTTTTGCTCTTGCTGATAGACAAGAATACATGAGCCGAGTTATGCGGGTGGGCTAACCACCCACTCGCATAATATACCCAAACCGCTAAACCGTCAAGGCTATGTTGCGAGAATTAGGCATTTTGTTAATCGCTTTTGGTATCGGGAAATTGATTTATGTATGGGTGGTGAGTAAAAGAAAATGATTTCATATAAAAAGTTTTGGGCGCTCTGCGAAAAGCGCAAAATTAGCACTTACTGGCTGCGGAAAAATGGCGTAGGCTCTCCGACAATCGCAAAGCTGCAACGTGACGGAAACATCGACACCGTAACAATAGGCAAACTGTGCCGCCTGCTTGATTGCCAGCCCGCCGATATAATGGAATATATTCCAAATGAATAAAAGAGCAATAAAAAAAGAGGGAGCGCCGAAACGCTCCCTTTTTCTTTGCGGTTTAGTCGCCGTATTTGGTTATCAGTTTTCGCAGTTCCTCAATGAGTGCGTCACGCTCACCCTCTGCGGCGGCTGCTCTCGCCTGTGCGGCTTCGTAGTCTGCGAGGGGTACAGTTTCACCCTTTGGGCTTTCTGTGTCCTCTGCGGGCGATTCTGCGGCTTTCCAGCCGTTCAAACCGTTGGCTTTAATGACGGTGGGAAAATCGACGGTGCAAACGTTCATATCTACGCCGCCCTTGATACCGTCAATATTTCCAACATTGGAATACTGCAGTATATCACGGCGCAAAGTGGTGTCGGGATTTTTGCGGTAGTCAGCAAGCCACATCGTATACTTTTTGGAAAGCTCCGCATAGTTGATTTTGCCCTCAAGCGCAAAAAACGTGTAGGTGTAAACGCCCGCGTAATAGCCCGCCTTTTCAATGACCTTGCAAAACGCTTCGGCGGCGGCTGTTCTTGCGCCTATGGTTATATGGTCGGCTCTGCCTGTCAACTTATCGTTGGCGTATTCCGCATCAAAATAGATCGGCATGAGCGGTTTGTAGCCTTTAAGCTGTTCGAGAACAAAACGGGCTTCTTCCTCGCCCTCGGCTGCGTTGATAGCCTGCGAGAAAAAGTAAACGCCCGTTGCTATGCCCTGTTCGGCTGCGCCTTTCATGTTGGCGTGAAAAAATTCGTCCAGTTCGAGCGTTCCGCTGCCGTAACCGCGATAGCCGCAGCGGATAAGGGCGAATTTAACAACGCCCGTGTTGGCTACCTTGCGCCAATCAATATTACCCTGATAGCGGGAAACGTCAACGCCTTTAAAGCCTGTTGCCATGCTCACGCACCCTCTCCCTTGTTGGTTACCGCCTCGACGGCTTTATCAAGCTGAGTTTTAGCAAAAGCGGTCATACAATCAAAAGTCTGCTGCACGATGTTGCCGATAAAGTCACGGTTAATGAACATTCGAGCGGGTGTGGGCATGAGGTTGTAAAGATAATCAACCGCCCATTCAAAGCGCTCACCGCCACGCTGTACGCCCTTAAACTCCTTTTCGGCTACGCGGATAGTGTCAGCAACTTTGCCTTTGATTACCTCGCTGCCCTTGTAGTAGGCGACAAAGCCGCCGAGAATGACATAGCCGATAGTAACGAGAATATCAAACCAGTTGATACCGTTGAAAAATTCCATGTTTTAAACCTCCCTAAAATGCGGCTACTTTATAGCCGTTTCCAGTTTTTCAAGGCGTATATTCTGCGCCTTGATTTCCTCGTTGCAGCCGTCGATACGCTCATGTATACGCACATGGCTGTTGTGATTGCCGTTCACAAAATCGCTCATGTCCTTTTGCAGTTCCTTAACTGCCTCGGTGAGCTTAACGATTGCGGTATTGAGTGCGATTATTGGTTTCACAACCGCAACACCAAAACCAAAAAGTGTAATGATTACCCCTATAACGCCGTATTCATTCAACGGAAACACCTACCCTCTCTAAGTTTTTATGCCTTGTTCGCGCCGCCGAGCTTAACCGCAGCAGTAAGCAGGAAGTTTTCAACGGGTTCGCCCATCTTCTCGGCTTCTTCCATGATTTCATCCTCGGTCATAATCTCCGAGGGCTTATACTTGATTTCGCCGCCTGCGTAGATCGTGCCAACCTCGTAAATGTCATTGGATTTCAGCACAAGAATGTTGTCCGCATCATCGGTATAGGTTCTCTTTCCGCTGGGGGAAGTGAAATAGCCCTTTACGCGAATGATAGTTCCGTTGGGCTGCTTGATAAGGTTGCCGCCCATATAAACAACGCCGTTTCCGTAGCTGTTCGCCTTAACTCTTGCCATATCAGTTATCTTCCTTTCTCTCAATGGTTACTTTGGGCATTTCTTTCGGGGTTCTGTCAATCTCCACCTTGGGCGGCTTTTTGATTTCGTCCGAAATCTCCACCTTGGGCAGCTCCTTGCGTTCCCTGTTGATTTCGACCTCGGGCGGCTTTTTGAGTTCCCTGTCAATCTCCACTTTGGGCAGTTCGTGCGGTTCTCTGTTGATAGTTACTTCGGGCATAAAATTACCTCCTTAAATTTAAAACCGCCCTCCCGATAGGAAAGGCGGTTTGTTAACAAACTTGTTATGTTATTTGTTGCGTTTTGCGAGAAACATAAGAAACTTCTTATGTTTTTACTTATATTCCTCGCCTGTTATCTCTTTGTACTGCTCTTTGGTGATAACGCCCTTTTTAACAGCCATTTTCACCATGACTTTGCTCCAAAGCTTGCGGTCATAGTTGCGCTTGATGGTTTCAAAATTCATAAGATATACCCTCCTTATTCCTCGGTAGTGATTGTAGTCGTAGTAGTGGTAGTTGTTGTAGTGGTGGTTTCGTCATCATCGGGCAAGCTTGCCATTACCTGATATTCCAGAGCGGCGGCTATGCGTTCCTCTGCGGTCGGGGTATCATCCTCAACAACAGCGTTCATAGCGTCCTCAAATGCTTCGATTGCTGCCAACTTTTCCTCATTGGTGGTGCAAGCGGAAAAGTCGCAACCCTGTGCCGTATACATATCCACCATTTGACCGAGCGTACCAAAGAAAGCGCCGTTAATCTCGCCGCCCGCACAAATAACGGTGATAGAATCAAGCTTTGCTACGGGGTAACGCTCTTTCCATTCTGCCGCAGTAAGCACCTTACCGACAGGGGTTATAATATCGTCTTTCTTATTCCATATTGCGTATCTTGCCATTTTTATTATCTCCTTTTTTATTTAACTTGGTAAACACGAATCGAATTATAAAAATAATCCGTAGGTTGTGTGCCCGAATAGCCATTATAACGATTACCACCAACAAGCAACGCAAAATCCCCTATAGCTCCGCTACAAGCCGATATTATATTTTTATCCACATAATCAAGCTCGCTTTTTGTCAACATATCATCGTATGCTTCCAACAAATACCCTGCGTCTCCTAAACCGCCATAGAACAGTGCAAAACCATTTAATGATACTGCTGATTCACAAGCATTTAGGTTATATTTTGCTGTTGCTAGACTTGGGGCTGCTATTCGTGTAAGCAGCGCATCATATGCGTTTGCCACGGTACTTAAGCCACTAGATGTATTACCACCAACAAACAACACAAAATCAGTTGTATGGGCAGAAGCCATGCCATACTGACAAGTTGCTAAAGGGGTAGCTGTTGTTTTTGTCAACAATTCGTTATATACATCTACTGAGGTGTAATAGGTATATGACGAGCGACCGCTAATGCCGCTAGCAAAAAAAGCTAGTTTACCCAAATTGCCACCCGCATGATTTTTCTTTCCTGCGCTAAGTGCTGTCGGTTTGTTTCTTACAAGCAACGCATCGTATGCGTTTACCGTACTTATTCCGTAGGTACTGCCATCACTACCGCCTGCAAACCACGCAAATTCTTCTGTAGTCGCAGACGTTCCGTAGCTTTCAACTTTATAGCTTAAACTCGTTGCAGTAGACTTCGTAAGTGTTGAACTATAAACAGTTACAGTAGATAACGCTGTACCGCTTCCCACGTTATTACCGCCAGCAAATAAAGCATTTCCGCCTACAGAACTAGATATTGCATGATACCTACCAATGTGTGGTGCGGAACTTCTTGTAAGGCTTTCATCAAATACATCTGCGTAAGCCGCTACGCCACTAGATGTATTACCAACCGCCAAAATATGAAGTCGGAGGCCAAGCGGTCTTAGGAAGA
>JAZQLL010000069.1:0-4983 GCA_045542675.1 Oscillospiraceae bacterium | reverse complement strand
GCAGAAAAATTAAAACAAGCGGTAAAAAAATAAAAACAACACCCGAGAAACTAATGTTTCTCGGGTGTTTTTCTTATAGATATATCGGCTCTTGCGCCGCCCACACTGCCATTGTATAAAGTATGGGCGTAGCCGACCGCTTATCTTTTTGTTCTTATTTTGTAAGACCTTCTGCGATGATCACTTCAACGACCTTATCGGTAAGAGCCTCGCAGGTCTTCTGGCTTTCAGCCTCGACCATAACTCTTACAACAGGCTCGGTTCCGCTTTCGCGAAGCAGGATTCTGCCGCTGTTTCCGAGTTCCTTTTTAACCTCTTCAACTGCCGCCTGAACCTTAGCGTTGCCGATAGTTTCTGCCTTATCCTTAACGGTGACATTTTTAACTATCTGGGGGAACATCTGAACGGGTGCGGCAAGGGTAGAAAGGCTGCTCTTGTACTCAACCATACACTCTGCAAGCATAATAGCGGTTAAAATACCATCGCCCGTGGAAGCGTACTTGCGGATAATGGTGTGACCGCTCTGCTCACCGCCGATGGAGAGGTCGCCCTCTATCATAGCCTCGTGAACATACTTGTCGCCAACCTTGGTCTGAACACAGTCGATGCCCGCCTCGTCAAGCGCGCGGAAGAAACCGATGTTCGACATAACGGTTGCAACAACCTTGTTGTTCTTAAGGAGACCCTTCTTGCGAAGCATCTGAGCGATGATATAAACGGTGTGGTCGCCATTTACAATCTCGCCGTTTTCGTCAACTGCGATACATCTGTCGGCATCGCCGTCAAAAGCGAATCCGACATCACAGTGATTGTCGCGAACAAACTTTCTAAGTCCGCCGATGTGGGTCGAACCTGCATTGAAGTTGATGTTAACTCCGTCGGGAGCAGCGTTGATAACGTGGGTCTTTGCGCCGAGAGCATCAAAAACCGACTTTGCAATCATCCAGGCAGAACCGTTAGCGCAGTCGAGCGCGATGTTAAGGTTCTTGTAGGAGTTTGCTGCAACCGAAATAAGATAACCTACATATCTGTTTCTGCCCGAAGCGTAGTCGATGATTCTACCGACATTCTCGCGGGTAGCGTAAGGAAGGTCATCTCCCTCAATGTTAAAGTCGGAAAGGTCGCCATCAATGTACTTTTCAACAAGCGACTGAACTCTGTCATCCATTTTCTCGCCGTAGCAGTTAATAAGTTTGATTCCGTTATCATAATATGGATTGTGCGATGCCGAAATCATAATACCGCAGTCAAGGTTATCCTGACGAACAACATAGGAAACACTGGGGGTAGTGGTTACGTGGAGCATATAAGCGTCCGCGCCCGAAGCGGTAAGACCTGCAACGATAGCGTACTCGAACATATAACTCGAACGGCGGGTATCCTTGCCTACAACGATTCTTGTCTTGTGGTTAGGCTCGCGGTTGCCCGAAAGCTGTGAGGAATAGTACCAACCTAAAAATCTACCGATTTTATAAGCGTGGTCAGCGGTGAGAACTGTGTTAGCCTCGCCTCTGAATCCGTCGGTGCCGAAGTACTTAAGATTGTAATCAATAGCCTCTCTGGGCTGGAAAAGGGGTTCTGTGTATGTTGGTGCCAGGGGGATTTCGTCTCTCAAAAGGTCATCAAGAGTGATGTTAAAGAGAGAAGAAAGCTTTAAGATTATGTTGATCTCGGGAATGGATTTGTCTGCTTCCCATTTTGAAACTGACTGTCTTGAAACATCTAATTTTTCGGCAAGCTGCTCCTGTGAGAGCTTAAGGCTTGCGCGAAGCATTGAAATTTTTTGTCCTATAGTCATAAAAATCTCCTCCTTGTCTATGATTGTACTCCTTAAATAACCTTGCGTCAAGCAATTAAAGTTACCCAAAAAAGCGCAACCTTAGGTTGCGTAAAGTGCAAAACCGCTATACATAGCCAATTGCAACCGATGTCGTTTGTTTACAAAAGGGATAAATATCATAAATTTGTTATTATTATATGTGAAAAAAGAAAAAAATTCCACTATCTTCGGCGGTTGACATTAAGAGACGCTCGGGATATAATATATATGTTTGATTTTTACCTTTTAAGGAGTGTTATAAATGAGCGAATGTACACACAACTGCGAAACCTGCAGTGCAAACTGCTCGAGTCGCGAAAAGCAGAGTCTTTTAGAGGCTCCCAATCAGATGAGCAATATTAAAAAGGTTATTGGTATCGTCAGTGGCAAGGGTGGCGTAGGTAAATCCCTCGTTACCGGTCTTATGGCAGTTCTCTCACAGAGAAAGGGCTATAAAACCGCCATTATGGACGCCGATATTACGGGCCCCTCTATCCCTAAAATGTTTGGTATTAAGGATAAGGCAGAGGGCGACGCAATGGGCATTTTCCCGGTAAACAGTAAAACCGGCATTGAGGTTATGTCCTTGAATCTGCTCGTTAAGAATGAAACCGACCCTGTTGTATGGAGAGGTCCCGTTATTGCAGGAACAGTAAAACAGTTCTGGACGGATGTTATCTGGAACGATGTTGATTTTATGTTTGTTGATATGCCTCCCGGAACAGGAGATGTTCCCCTTACGGTTTTCCAGTCGGTTCCCGTTGATGGAATTATCGTTGTTGCATCTCCGCAAGACCTCGTTTCTATGATAGTCAAAAAGGCACTTAATATGGCAAAACTTATGAACATTCCCGTTTTGGGACTGGTTGAAAATATGAGCTATCTTGAGTGCCCTGATTGCGGCAAGAAAATTTCGGTGTTCGGCGAGAGTCATATCGATGAAACCGCCGCCGAAACCGGCACAGAAGTTCTTGGTAAAATTCCCATTAATTCCAAACTTGCGGCCGCTTGCGATGCGGGCCTTATTGAACTTTTTGAAGGCGATTGGCTCGACGGTGCGGCAGAAAAGGTATTCTCCCTGCTTGACTAAATTTAAAGGAGATAAAACATTATGATGATTCCTGCATTGATCCTCTTTGCAGTAACCTATGTGTTGATGCTTATTTTTAGTAAGTATCGTCCCTACATTGCGCTGGCCTCGGGCGCGATATTCATCATCTCGGGAATGCTCCCTCTTAAAAATGTATTCGGGGCGATAGATTTTAATGTAATCTTGATGATCGCAGGAACAATGGGCCTCGTTGCTCTGTTTATTGAAAGCAAAATGCCTTCGCTTCTTGCCGACATTATAATGGAAAAGGTTCCTAATGTTCAGATGGCGGCGGTTGCAATGGCCTTGTTTGCCGGACTTATATCGGCACTTGTTGATAATACTGCAACCGTTCTGATGATTGCTCCTGTTGCGCTTGAAATTTGCCGAAAACTCAAGGTGAATCCCGTTCCTTTTATTATAGGAATTGCCGTTTCATCAAACCTGCAGGGTGCGGCAACGCTTGTCGGTGATACCACGGCCATTATGCTTGGCTCGGCTCTTGATATGAGTTTTATGGACTTCTTCTGGTATAAGGGCAGGCCCGGTATGTTCTTTGTGGTTCAGCTTGGCGCAGTTCTCTCGGCACTTATTCTTGCCTTCCTCTTCAGAAAGGAAAAGGGAAAAATTGAAAAAAGCGGCGAGCGCACAAAGGTTACCGATTATGTTCCTACGATACTGCTCGTCGGAACAATCCTTCTATTAATAATAGCATCCTTTATTCCTAACAAACCCGCAATCACTAACGGCCTTATCTGTTGTGCGGTTATGGTGATTGGTTTGGCATATGCATTTATTAAAAAGAGAAAATTTTATGCAATTACTGAACCTATAAAAGAGATTGATTTTGAAACCATCGGTCTCCTTCTCGGACTATTCCTTATGATAGGCGCTCTTGAAGAGCAGGGCGTTATTGCCAAGGCAGCAGAACTTCTTGCATCTGTCGGCGGAGGAAATGTCTTCCTATTATATACCGTTATTGTCTGGGCTTCGGTTATTATCTCGGCGTTTATCGATAATATCCCATATGTTGCAACTATGATTCCGGTAATTGTGGGCATATCTGCTAATCTCGGTATGGATCCCACACTGCTTCTCTTCGGTCTGCTTTCGGGCGCGACCCTCGGCGGCAACTGTACCCCCATCGGTGCTTCAGCGAATATTGCGGGTATCGGCATACTTAGGAAAGAAGGATACGAGGTTAAAAATTCAGACTTCTTTAAAATCGGCATTCCGTTTACGCTTGCTGCAATCATCCCCGCGTATATATACTTATGGATTGCTTACGGCATGTAAAAACAATATATTGTGTCAAAAGGGCGGAGATTTATCTCCGCCTTCTTTTATTTTGTGTATCTGGCATTTTGCACAAAAATAACTGCTCAACTTGTGCAAAAAGGACAAAAGCTGACAAACCGAAAAAAAGTTAAAAAAATCATAAAAAAAGTGTTGACAAACCCTAAAACCAATAGTATAATGAGTAAGCTGTCCAAAAGGAAGCGGGCGTTTGGGAGCCGAAAAAAGTCTTGAAAAAAGATAAAAAAACGGTTGACAAACGGTGTGAGTTATGATAGAATATAATTCATGCCCCGCGGGTTAGTAGGGCAGATAAGGACCTTGAAAATTGAACAATATCAAAGTATGCTTGAAGGACCCTTTAAGTAGTCACGAAAGTGACAAGTAATAAGAGTAATTTAAGGATGAACAAAAGCAAAAGCTTGTGTTCACCTGAACAGGAAATTAAATTAAGAGTTTGATCCTGGCTCAGGACGAACGCTGGCGGCGTGCTTCATACATGCAAGTCGAACGAGAAATTCACTTCGGTGAATGGAAAGTGGCGGACGGGTGAGTAATATGTAGGAAATCTGCCCTTAAGAGGGGGACAACAGAGGGAAACTTCTGCTAATACCCCATATGAGCGTAGCTGAAATGCTATTCTTGAAAACTCCGGTGCTTAAGGATGAGCCTGCATCTGATTAGCTAGTTGGGGGTGTAATGGACCACCAAGGCGACGATCAGTAGCTGGTTTGAGAGGATGATCAGCCACAATGGGACTGAGACACGGCCCATACTC
>JAZQLL010000068.1:0-23730 GCA_045542675.1 Oscillospiraceae bacterium | reverse complement strand
TTTCTACAACCATCAGCGCATCCAATTAAAAACAAAACTGACTCCGCTGGAAAAACGAAGTCAGTTTGTTGCTTAAAATTTAATCTTTCCTGCCACAGGGGTCTTTTTTGTGCTGTCCGTACAAATTGGGGCTGCACAGATTTTCTGCAGAGCGGTTATTTTTATGTGTTTTACTTACCGTATGCTCTCTACCGTATACCCTCTCTCAGCCAGCAGATCGGCGATAGCACCTTCACCCACTACATGGGCGATACCTACGCAGATAAAGACCTCTTTTCCATTGCGTAGAGCGCTCTCAGCATAGTCGGCCATCGCTTGGTTACGTGTGGCACACATAGCGTTATAGTATTCCTCATACAGTTGCTTCTCGATGATGTTGGCGTATTGACCATCCTCCGGCCGCATCATATATTGGTCTTTTGAGCCGGTTGCCCACTGGTCCATAGTTTGACCCATTTCCTTTTTCACAGCTGCCGGATCATCATACTGGATGATGGAAGAATACAGCATCGTCTGCTGCAACGCCTCGGAGAAACCGGCCAGCATCGCATATTGCTGCTGCACGGATTCGATCTCCACGATTTCCTTTCCCTGGGCATAGGCCGTATTCAGCAGATGGAGATCGATTCCCTTTTCGCTGTCAGCGCCCACCTTTTCATAGGTCAAGCTGTCGATCAGGCTGGCCCACATGGCGGGGCAATAATAGTCCAGCGCCGCCTGGTACGCCTGACTCTCCTTGAGAATCGCTACGCCCCGTTGATACACATCCTGGGGCAGGTGGTCGGCAATGGTGGTGCCGTCCGTATACACCAGCTGGGCAAATGCCTTGTACTGTGCATCCACATCCTCGCCAAAGGCGATCATATCGCACTCTACCGCCAGGGCATCCGCCTGATTATAGGCATTCATCACATAAGCCGGCAAGGGATAAAAGGAATCCCGTCCTACATGAATGGAGCCAAACAGCCAGATCTCATGGCCCTTTCCATCCCGCACCCGGTACAGTAGCGGTGTGGAGCTGGGCTGAGCGGTGTCCGGCTTCTTCGTCGTAGTGGTGGTGGTGGTGGGTTTCTTCGTGGTGGGAAGCACCGACGGAACTGTAGGTTTTTCCGTTTTCTTGGTGGTGGTCTTCCCTGTAGTTGTTACAGTGGTGGTGGTTGTGGTGGTCGTTGTGATGCTGGTTGTCGTGGTGGATGTCTCCGATAAGGTGGTGGAGCCACCCTCTGTGGTAGACGTACCCGTATCATCTGTCAGCGCACTGCTGTCCGCCGCAGGCGCACTGCTCTGTGGCGTTTCATCGCCGCAGGATACCAGGGTGAACAGAAGCAACAGGCTCACCAAAAGACACAACCATTTTCTCATACGCATACGTTTTACCTCCATTTTCTTATATTTTCAGTACAATTCCTTTCCTTATTCCGTCCCCTTCATCTCGTTACCGTTCTCATCGGTGCAATAGTCGATGCGGGTACGATAGGGCGCCTCAAACCGGTTGTCCGCAAACACCAAGCCCTTGGTTCCCTTGGCCCACAAGGCCAAGGCATCCGGACGGCCGACGAAGTGGTTATCTACAATGCGAATGCTCTGGTGCACATAAGCATCCACCTTATTCTGCGGCAGGATGCGGATATAGGGCTCTCCACACTCGATAAAGGTATTGTGGGTAATGGTCACATCCGACACGGCACTCGACTCCCACCAGCTGTTGGCATCGTCTGAGATCTCGATGGCCTGGCTGTTGGTCTTATAGAACACATTATCCTCGATGACCGCCTTGCCGTTGGTGGTGAGCAAGATGCCTCGGGTGGGAATATGCTCGAACCAGTTGCCCCGGATGATCACATCCGGATTGCGAGAAAAGTTCTCCACTGCATCCCCTACCTCGTAGCCGGTGGCATCCTCCAGCGTCACACGTAGCTCGTACTCGCCGATGGCCTCCACCGCCTGGACGGTGGTATAGGCGGAGCGTAGCAGGGTGCCCCGGTCGATGCGGCACACTGTCTCTCCCGCCTCGAAGCCGCCGATGTTGTAGGTCTGGGGGTGCATAAACCGCAGAGTGATGGTGTTACCCTGCTTTTCCGTCACCAGCAGGTGGGTGCCGTGGACGTTGACGGCGTCGTCATGGGCGCCGGAATAAAAGCCGTTCTGAATGGTCACCAGGCCCTTGCAGCCGGACACCTGCACAAAGTCCGCAAAGGCGCAGGTGGTGCGTCCGTTATCCGGGCGGCAGACGATGTTATCCAGCGTCAAGGTATCGCTGTTCTGCGCCACGATGCACAGACCGTGGGCGTAGCCGATACGCACATTCCGCAGGGTAATATTCTTGCAGTTGGCGATGAGAATGCCCACCTCAGTGCGATAGCTGTCCCGCATCTGGAAGATCATACCCACCTGTACGTCCGGCAACACCTTGTGGGCACGTAGCACACGGGGAGCCAGCTCCTCCCACACCGGGCCGTAGCACAGGGGGCATAGGTCATCCCCCACCCGCCAGGTGCGATCCATGAAGCAGATCTGAGCAATACCCTTGGAGAAGGCGAAATTCTCCCCTTTCCAGCACAGCACGCCATCCTGTAGCTCATAGTCACACTGGGGATGCACACGGAAGTCCACGTAGTCCTCCCCCACCGCCACCACCGTCATTTCCGTCACGCCGGGGTGGGCAAAGGAGAAACTCACATTCTCAATGGTCACGTTTTCGCAGTTCATCAAAGCAAAGGGCGTCACCAGGCCCTCAAACTCGATGTGCTCACCCTTGTAATCCAGCACCACATCTTTTTCGTTCTGCAGTAGCACGCCAAAATGCTTCACGCACTCCGGGTTCTCCTCCACCGAGGTGGTGTTGGAGATCTGGTAGTACATCGGGGTGGCGTTTTTATAGGACATTTTCATGATTTTCTCCTCCTTGCTGGCCATAGCTTGGTCGTACCTATATTTTACCATATCCACCAGCACATAGCAAGGAAAATGTTCCTCTGCACAGCTATATATACATAAAAAGTCCCCCGGACTTTCGTCCGGGGGACCGTGCGTCGTATATTCTGTTACAGGGTCAGTCCTCGTCGGGGCGGTCCCAGTTGTGCCACACATCCTGGACGTCGTCGTTGTCTTCCAGCATATCCAGCAGTTTTTCCATGTTCTTGCGAGCATCGGGATCGTCAATGGCGGTCAGCACATCCGGCACCATCTGCAGCTCTGCCGTCACAAAGATATATCCTTTCGCCTCTAGGGCGTCACGCACGGCGGAAAAATCCTCCGGCTCGGTGGTGATATCGAACACATCCTCATCGGCAGCGAAGTCGGAGGCACCCGCTTCCAGCGCATCCTCCATCACCTGATCCTCATCCAGGCCCTCAGCCTCGATGATCAGCTTACCTTTTTGGTTGAACATAAAGGCTACACAGCCGGTCTGTCCCATGTTGCCGCCGCACTTATCAAAATAGTGGCGCAGATCTGCCGCCGTACGGTTGCGGTTGTCGGTCAGGGTCTCCACGATGACGGCGATACCGCAGGGGCCGTAGCCCTCGTAACGCAGGGCGTCATAGGTGTCCGCATTGCCCTCACTGGCCGCCTTTTTCAAAATACGCTCGATGTTATCGTTGGGCACGTTGTTCGCCTTTGCCTTAGCAATGGCATCCTTCAGCTTGGAGTTGGATGCCGGGTCGGCACTGCCACCCTCCTTCACCGCCACAGCGATCTCTCGCCCCATTTTGGTGAAGATCTTAGCCTTCTGGCCGTCAGTTTTTTCTTTTTTACGCTTGATATTGTTCCATTTAGAATGTCCGGACATGGAATAATCGCCTCACTTCAAAATTATCCTGTATATTGTATCATATAACCCGGTATTTTGCAACACCCATTATTTTTCACCGGTCAGCGCCTGCCAGAAAGCGTCGATCTCCTCCCGGGTAGCTTGTACACGGCCTTGAATCTGGCGTTCATCCCCGCCGCCACGTCCATGCAGTGCCTCGTTCATCCGCTTGCCAAAGGCCCGCAGATCACCTGTTCCGCCCACCACATACTGATACACTCCCTGACCACCGGAGAAGGCGGCACACAGACCGGTACACCGCTCTGCCAGCTTATTGACCAGCCGCCGGAGGATTTCTGCATCCCAGTCCTCCCCCACCAGCCACACCGGGGCGGCCGTAGGCTCCACCGCCGCCGCTCGGGCATCCGCCATCTGCCGGTGGCACTCCCGCAGGGATAGCCGCAGCCCATCCCGTTCCGCCAGCAGACGGTCAAATGCAGGTGTAAAGTCATCCTGCTTCACAGATAGCTTGGCCGCTGCAGCCGCCACCTGAGTGTACCGCTTACGGTAATCCTGCAGGGCGGCCGCACCGCACAGCAGGTGCACCCGTATGCCGCCCTTCCATCGCACAAAATCCAGCAGTTTAATTAACCCAATCTCTCCGGTGCGGGCCACATGGGGGGCACAGCAGGCACAGCAATCCACGCCCTCTACCGTCACCAGCCGCACCGGGCCGGTCAGTTCCTTCTCTTTTTTACTCCGGTAGGCGATGTGTGCCAGCCGCTCCGGATCCGGGATGGCCACCGTCACCGCCACGTTGCGTGCCACAATAACGTTGGCCTCCTCCTCCAGCGCATTCAGTTGTTCTCGGGTCAGCTCGCCGCTAAGATCCAGCGTCACATCCTCGCTACCCAAATGGAATCCCACGTTTTCATACCCATAATACCGGTGAGCCAACCCACAGATGATGTGCTCCGCCGTATGGTGCTGCATACGGGGAAAGCGCTGCTCCCAGTCTACCTCGCCGGTCACTTCCTCACCCACGGCAAGGGGTGTATCCGTAAAGTGCCACACCTCGTCCTTTACAATCTGCACATCCGTCACCGGAACACCGCCCAGGGTGCCGGTATCGGCGGCCTGACCGCCGCCCTCAGGGAAAAAAGCGGTGCGGGACAGCCGCACCCGATAGCCGCCATCCTGCGCCTCACAGGCTTCCACCACCGCTGTAAAGTGGCGACAGTAGCTATCGATCTCGTAGATTTTTTCCGTTCGCATACCTTAGTCCTCTTTTCTGTGCAGTCCGATCTTGCGCAGCCAGCGCACCACCCGCTCCCGGGGGAATAGCCAGTTGATGAGCAATGCCACTACGACACCGATGCCGGTATCAATAATGCGGTTTAGGGAATACGATACATAGGTGTCCACCGGGGTATTGAACAGGATGATCGCCAGTACCACACCACCGGGCTGGATCGCCCCCACCCAATGGAACCACTGACTTACCTTCTGCAATAGAATCATGCCCACAAAAACTAGTAGCAGCATCGGCCAGGCGAAATGCCCGTCTGGTACAAACATAATATACAGCCGGAACAGCCCCATGCCAATCAAGCCGCCGATGATGGTGCCGAAAAAGCGGTTGCCACCGTTGAGCCGAGAATCCTTCATATCGCTGCCCATACCGAAAACCGCACCAATGCAGGCAAAAGTGGGGTTGCGCTCCACCAGCAGATACACCAGCGCACACAGGGTAGCCGCCAGAGCCGTCTTTACACTGCGCATGCCGATATGAAATATGGATTTTTGGGAAGTTTTGTTCATTGTTTTACCTCTTTTGCCATTTTTTCGTAACCTATGGCATTATATAGCAACACGGCGTGTTTGGCAACCGTTTTTCGCTATTTTCCGATAAAAAAACACCATCTGGGTAGATGGTGTTTTTCCCTTTTCTTATAGCACCAGGCTGGGCGCGGTGTATACCCGGGCGGACAGCTCCTGGTCCAGCAGATACAGGCTCTTGGGGTCGTCGCCGAACAGCTTATACTTGTTCACCAGCTTGTCAGCATTTTCTTCTTCCTCCAGCTGCTCCTTAACAAACCAATCCAGGAACTGCATGGTGCGGAAATCCTTTACGCTGTACGCCGCATCGTAGATGGCGTGGATAAGGGAGGTAACATACCGCTCATGCTCCGCCCCCTTCAGCAACGGGTCAATGGGGGTAGCGAAGCCGCCTTCTGGCTTGTCGATAGCCTTCAGCGTCACCGGCACGCTGTTATTCTGCAGGTATTTGAGGAACAGCAGGGCGTGATCCCGCTCCTCCTGGGCCTGGATAGTATACCAGTTGGCAAAGCCATCCAGATCCATCTCCGTATAGTAGTTAGCAATCTCCAGATAGAGGTAAGCACTGTAGAATTCCTTGTTGATCTGATCGTTCAGCAGTTCGATCACCTTTGCATCTAACATAATAATTCCTCCGTCTTATGTATCCGAAGGGCCGCCGGAAAAGGCGGCCCTTCTGTTTTTTACAGCTTGGGTTTGATAGCGGCGTGGTAGTGCGCATAGGTACAGGAGGGAGCATCCCCCAGCACCCGGGACTCTGTCACCTCGCCAATGAACAGGATATGACTACCCAGATCGGTGGCAGACACCACCTTTGCCGCAAAGCAGGCGTTGGTATACTTAGGAATATACCGACATCCGTTGGACATGCGGGCATCCTCCGTGCAGTCGGCAAACTTATCCACGTCCCGGCCGGACTGCATGCCGAAATGGCGGATCACCTCAAAGGGGACCTCTTCGGTGAGTACCGACACGGCAAACTGTCCGGACTGCTCGATGAGCTGGCGGGTATAATTCCCCTTTTGCACAGCCACCGAAAGACGGGTAGGCTCACTGGCCACCTGAATAGCGGTGTTGGTGATACAGCCGTTGTCCTTCTCACCTGTGGAGGTGAGCACGAACAGGCCATAGGTTAGCTTGTGAAATGAAGCAGGATCCAGCTTCCGGTCTTCCTCAACGAAAGTAGCGGTTCAGCAGCCCCTCAAAAGCCTTGCCGTGTCTTGCCTCATCGCGGGCCATCTCATGGACGGTATCATGGATCGCATCCAGGCCCAGCTCCTTCGCCTTCTTAGCCAGCTCGAACTTGCCGGCAGTGGCGCCGTTCTCAGCATCCACACGCATCTCCAGATTCTTCTTGGTGGAGTCAGTCAGCACCTCGCCCAGCAGCTCCGCAAATTTAGCGGCATGCTCAGCCTCTTCATAGGCGGCCTTCTCCCAGTACAGACCGATCTCGGGATATCCCTCACGGTGAGCCACACGGGCCATAGCCAGATACATACCCACCTCAGAGCACTCACCGGCGAAGTTGGCACGCAGGCCCTCGATGATCTCCGGGTCGACACCCTGAGCCACACCCACTACGTGCTCGGCAGCCCAGCTTTTCTCGCCGCCCTGCTCCTTGAACTTATCCGCAGTGACACCGCAGACAGGGCAGACATGGGGAGCTGTGTCCCCGTTGTGGACATAACCGCAGACCGTGCAAACAAACTTTTTCATAACCAATACCTCCAATTTTTTTGTGACAAAATAGATACCTGTTTTACGATTACTCGGAGACCGCCGAGCCACAGGCGGGACACGTCCCGCTAAAGTATACGCCCTGACCCTGCACCGTATAACCGGCCGGAACCAGGTGATGCACCCACTCCTCTGCGATGGGGAAATCGGAAATGTCGCCACAGTGGCGGCAGTGGAAGTGCCCATGGATGTGGGTAGTGGCGTCGTAGTGACGCTCCTCCGTATCCATCGCCAACTCCAGCACCAGCCCTGCCTGTGTCAATGCGTGCAGGGAGTTGTACACCGTCGTACGGGAGAAGGTCGGATGTTCCACCACCAGCGCCTGGTACACCGTTTCCGCCGATGGGTGGATCGGATGCTGCAGCAAATATTCATATACTGCCAGTCGCTGTGCTGTCGGCCGTATCCCCTTTTGGGTGAGGATCGTTGCCAGATGTTGTTGGTTCATTCGCCCCTCCTTTCTTGTAATCATTTTTATTTTGTAATGATTACAAACATATAATACACGAACCGTTGGGTTTTGTCAATAGGTTTTTTCAATTTTTTTGATTATTTTGAAAAAAGGCCGCACCACCTGGCACGGCCCTTTTCTTTATATAAGGTTGTATATTGGTCACAGGTCTGCGGCAAGGAACCGCTGACTGCGCTTATCCAGCGCCCGGTAATCGGTAATGATGTAGCGGTTGTCATCGGTGTCCTGTATACGGACGCAGCCATCTGCCTGCACCCGGATATGACGCATCCGGTTACGGATATCAATCACCTTTCTGCCGTGGTCGGTTTCCACCGTCAGGTGCAGGGTGCCGTATTTCTCCGTCGCGGACACTATGGCGGTGATAACCGGTACCAGATAATAGAAGCGCAGGCTCTTCTCTACGACCACCCGTGAGGCATCGTCCAGATCGCTCATACGGCGGATGACCGCCGCCTCCAGCCCTTCGCTATCCAGCAGCGTAATGTATTCCTCCGGTCGGGAGGCCGGAAACAGGCGGCGCGGCTCCAGTTTGGTACGAGGCTCGCCGTCGGCAGGCTGCCACATCACCAGATGATTCTCGTCCGGCGTAATGCGGTCGTCCGCACCGAGATAGATTCGTTCACACACCGAAACGCTCATAACCGCTCCTCCTCTCGCATCCGTTCCGCATCGGCGGCCATAGACTGAATCTGTACCAGCTTGTAGTACTTTCCTTTGCGCGCCATCAGTTCCTCCGGGGTGCCGTTTTCGATAATGCGTCCCTCATCCACCACCAATATCCGCGTGGCACGGCGCAGGGTGGACAGGCGGTGGGCGATCATCAGGGTGGTCTTGCCGGCGATCAACCGGTCGATAGCGTCCTGAATGAGATGCTCGGTTTCCGAATCCACCGCGGCGGTGGCTTCGTCGAAAATCATAATGGAGGGGTTCTTCAGCACCGCTCGGGCAATGGACAGGCGCTGCTTTTCGCCGCCGGAGACACCGGTACCGCGCTCACCCAGCAAGGTATCGTAGGCATCCGGGCGCCGGGCGATAAACTCGTGGGCGTTGGCCACGTCGGCGGCGTGGAATACCTCCTCCACTGTGGCATTCGGCTTGCTGTACGCGATGTTGTTGAAGATGGTGTCGCTGAACATCATCGGCTCCTGCTGTACATAGCCGATCTGCTCACGGTAGGAGGGTAGGTCGATATTCTTGATGTTATGCCCATCCACCAGAATCTCACCGGAATAACCGTCATAGAACCGCATGAGCAGATTGATCAGCGTGGACTTGCCCGACCCGGTGGTACCCACGATACCCACCACCTCTCCGGGATTGATGGTGAAGGTCACATCGTCCAGCACTTTTTTGGAGCGATCGAAGGAGAAGTTGACGTGCAGAAATACAATTTTACCGGCCAGAGTATCCGGAACCACGTGGGAATCCGCCTGCGTTTCCGATTCCGCCTCCAGAATGTCCAGAATCTTCTCCGTAGACGCCAGTGCGCTCTGGAAGGAGTCGGACAGGTTGGCAAAGAAGGTGACCGGGCCGAAGAACAGCGCCGCATAGGAGATAAACGCCACGATCAAACCGGCGGAATAGCCCTCGACGCCATCCAGCACCCGATTGCCGCCTACGCCCCAGATGACGAGGGTGCCGCAGGTAATAAGGAATCCAATGATCTGCGGAAACGCAGAGGCCAGTTTACCGATCTTCAGGTCGATATCCAGCCATTCCTTGTTCCGCTCCTCGAACTTATCGGTAGATCGCTTTTCACCGGTAAAGGATTTGATGACGCGGATGCAGGGAATAGTGTCCGACAGCGTGGAAAACACCGCCGACCAGCGCCTCCAGATGCGGTGATAGTAGGGGCGGATGCGCACTGAAAAAATACGGGTGGCAATGGCGATAAACACCACCGGAATCAACGACAGCAGCGTCAGGCTGGGATTCAGCGCCAGCATAATGATGACGATACCCACAAGCTGGAATGCATTCACCACCGCCTCCTGCGTGATGCGCAGCATAAACTGCTGCAGGGTGGCGGAGTCACCGGCCACCCGGTTGATCACCGCGCCGGTGGAGGTACTGTCGTAGAACTTCATAGGCAGACGCTGTGCCTTGCGGTAGATATCGTTGCGCAGGGCGGCCACCGCCCGATCACCCACCATACGCAACAGGTAGGAGCGGACGATACCGATACCGTAGTGCAGCACATAGGACAGCAACAGCAGTAAAATCAGCACTGTGAGCAGTGCCTTGGGGTCGGGCGAATAAGTGGCAATGCTGTTGAGCACCGTCACGTCGGATTGGCCGCCATTGAACACCACGTCCACAATAAAGCCGGTGACGGTAGGCGGCACCAGCGCCAGAAACGTGGTGACAAAAGAAAGCAGAATGCTCACGATCAGCGGCTTCATCTGGGGGCGAACATACTGAAACAAACGCTCCAGCACCTTTAATTTGGACCGGCACATAATGCACTCAGCGCCCGGGTGGAGCAGCATACGGCCGCACTTGGGGCACACACTCAAGGCCCGTTCAAAGGTGACACTCATCACCGCATTGGCCTCCACCGGGTCGTCCCCTTGGTTGATGCGGTTGATAAACAGCGCCGCACCGTCACCCAGCGCTGCTAGGGAGCCGGTATACCGGAACAGCACCTCCCGCCGTCCGTCCGGCAAGGCCGCAGAGAGAGTGGCGTTGCTGTACATACGGGTAGAGCGAACGTCCGACAGGTCGCCGTAGGCATACCTCTTTTCGTCACCCGGCTGTCCGTCGCACCGCACACAGAAGGTGGGTGTGAACACCAGCGCCGTCTCGCCATAATCGCCGGACATAGTCATATCGCCGACGAATACGAACAGGACGGTTTCCTTTTCGGCGATCAAGTCGCTGACCACCTGTTCTGCCTGGGGCGGCAGAGGCTTATTTTTCTGAATGAAAGGACACGTTTCCATACATATCGCCTCACTTCTGCATACGAGGGCGGATGAGCGGCTGAAATTACAGGGAATTTCGCCTTCTATATACCATGTTCCGCCCTATCTGTCAACCCTTTTCCTTCACAAAAAAAGTTTTATTTTTTTGTGAAGGAAAAAGTTGACATCTGTCATTGAATATGCTATAAAAATCTTTTGTACGGATAAAAAATGCGGTGCTGTTCACGTAAAACAGCACCGCGTTTTTTATTTTACAATCCAATGCCGTGGCAGCCCGTTCTTCATAATCCGCTCCGGCTCACCCTGGATCAGCGGCAGGATGTACTCCAGCGCCGCCGGCAGCACATTGTTACCCGCCTCATTGATCCACTCCCGGGGCACGTACTTCACCTGGTTAGCTACCTTACATACCGGCACGGTGGTGTAGGTGGGAGCGTACTCCCCCTCCCCACGGCAGATGGCTGCCATCTCACCGGTGTGGCCATTGGCGGCAGCCTCCACTGCCGTGGCACCCAGCCGCTCTGCCTCCGCCACATCGGTGGCAGAGGCCACATGGGCGGCGCACCGCTGGAGGATGTTCAGCTCCACCGACCGCACCTTGCAACCGATACGCTCCTTTACCAGATCCTCCAGGCACTTGCCCACACCGGACAGGTATTTATGGCCAAAGGTATCCACCTTGCCGGACTGGTACTGGTCCAGCGTGTCCACCTCCACGCCCTCCGACACCGCCACAATAACGGTGCGGCTTTCTTTCTGCACCCGGCGCACATCCTCAACAAACTGCTCTGCCGAGAAGTCCACCTCCGGCAGATACACCAGATGGGGGGCCGCCTCGCCAAACAGATGGGGCAGCGCCGCCGCCGCTGTCAGCCAGCCGGTATCCCGGCCCATGATCTCCACAATGAGCACGCTGTCCAGCTCATACACCGTGGCATCCCGCAGGATCTCCCACACAGAGGTGGCCACAAACTTGGCCGCCGAGCCGTAGCCGGGGGTGTGGTCGGTAAGCATCAGGTCGTTGTCAATGGTCTTGGGCACACCCATCACACGAATAGGGCAACCGACCTTAGCAAAATAGGCGGACAGCTTGTCCACTGTATCCATGGAATCGTTGCCACCGATATAGAAGAACGCACCAATGTCGTATTCTTCCAGCACGCAACGGATCCGCTCATACACTGCCGGATCCTTGTCGTATGCCGGCAGCTTGTACCGGCAGGAGCGTAGAGCGGCCGCCGGTGTCTGACGTAGCAGAGATTGCTGTTCTTCCGTGTCCAGGCACTCGTTCAGATTCACCAGCGTCTCCCGCAGGATGCCCTCGATACCGTTCAGAGACCCGTACACGGTATCCACCTGGGGCCACAGGCATGCCTGTTTATACACCCCCAGCAAGGATGCATTGATCACCGCTGTGGGGCCACCGGATTGCGCCACTACAATATTCATCTCGTTATCCTCCTGTTAATCCATATCCATTATTTAAGCAAGCTGCAGCACCTGCAGTAGAAGTAACCATGCCAGACCGTAGTACGCCACAACCGCCACCAGGTCGTTAAAGGTGGTGATCAGCGGGCCGGAAGCCACCGCCGGGTCAACGCCCATTTTCTTGAACAGCATCGGGATCGCCGTACCCGTCAGGCTGGACACCGTCATCGCCACCAGCATAGCGGCCCCAATACAGCCGGCAGTGGCAAAGGCAAACAGGGCCGTCTGCCCTTCCAGCAGCCAAATATACAGGCCGATAAGCACCGCAGAGATCAGCCCCAGCACACCACCGTTGCAGAAGCCCACCCGCATCTCTTTTCCAATAAGAGCGGCCGCATCCCGCCCGGACAGCGGCTCGTCCATCAGCAGGCGGATGGTCACCGCCAGAGATTGGGTGCCCACATTACCCGCCATAGACAGCGTTAGAGATTGAAAACACACAATGAGCGGCAGGCTGCTGACCACATTCTCGAACACGCCCACCACGGCGGACACCGCTAACCCCAGCACCAGCAGCACCGCCAGCCAGGGGATACGCTTGCGCATGCTCTGCAGTAGCGGCTCTTTCAGATCCTCTTCTTCCGTCAGACCAGCCAAACGAGCATAGTCCTCGCCCAGCTCCTCGTCCACCACTTCCACCATATCCTGGGCGGTGATGACACCCAGCAAGCGGCGATCTTCGCCCAACACTGGAATGGAGTCCTCGGAATAGCCTTTCAGCGTTTCCATGCAGTCCTCTACCCGCTCGGTGGCGTATACATAGGGAAAGGAGGTGACGATCAGATCCTCCAGCACCGTGCCCTCCCGGGCAACGATCAAGTCTTTCAGGTCGATCGCTCCATAGAACGTACCGTCCGTCTGCAGGGCGTACAGGGTAGAGATATTGTCATTGTCCGCCGCCTGGCGGATGAGAGAGCGCATCGCCTGCTTGACCGTTAGGTCACGGCCGATAGCCACATAGTTGGTGGTCATGCGGCTACCGATCTGCTCCTCATCGTAGGAGTCAATGAGCTGGATATCCTCAGCGGCATCCGGCTCCATCAGTTCGATCAGCTCCCGCCGCTTATCCTCGTCCAGCTCGTCCAGCACGTCCACCGCATCGTCGGCGTCCATATATTCCAATACGTCCGCCGCCAGCTCCACATCCAGCTCCTCCAGATAGGGTGCCGGCTCCTCCAGGTAGGTGAACACGTCGCTGACCCGCTCGATACCCAAAATGCGGTAGAAACGACGACGATCGGAGCCGTGCAACTGCTCCAGCAGGTCGGCCAGATCACTGTCGTGGTAGTCCTCCATCGCCTGCCGCAGTTCGGCTATCGGCTGGCGGCTACGCAACAGAGCAGTAAGTTCCTCGGTATAATCGGGGCGGCTGAGAGGCAACTCCTCCCCCATCGCCACCGTATTTTTCTGTTCCTCAGCCATAAAAAAAGACCTCCTGTTTCAAAATACAGGCGGTCTGTGTATAGCAAGGCAGAGCTGTCAACCCAACTCCACAGGTGTTATACACAGAACGCAACCGCGCCATCTACTTCGGGGCACTATACTGCCGCTTTCCATATATATCACCTTCCCTTGTCTTAACTATCCGTTTTATTATATCCCACCCTGTCCCTTTTTGCAAGCCCTCGGTGAAAAATTACGGAATTTTTGATTTTTTTCAAAAAAGGGGTTGACTTTTCCCATGGGATTTGCTATGATATTGCCTGTTCCGAGGAACATATATGGGGGTATAGCTCAGCTGGGAGCGCGATGCACTCAAAGTTGACCCCCACCACATAATTTCATAAATAAAAACTTGACGAACCCCAATATGGGGGTATAGCTCAGCTGGGAGAGCGCTTGAATGGCATTCAAGAGGTCAGCGGTTCGATCCCGCTTATCTCCACCACTGGTTCGTCAAGTTTTATTTTTTTGCCCGCTCAAATTGAGTGGGTATTTTTTGTATGCGTTGAAAAGTGTTTGTGCGTGTGGTATAATTGTCCAAATACATTGAATGGCGGTGTCATTATGAGAGAAAAACTATATTCGATTATCGAACCTGTTGAAAACGAGAACAAATTAAGCGGTATATATGATTTTATTATGATGGCAACGATTGTTGTCAGCATTATTCCTCTTGCCTTCAAAGAAACGAATACTATTTTTCAGTGGATTGATTATATTACGGTCGGCATTTTTATTTTAGACTACCTTTTAAGATTGCTGACCGCAGATTACAAACTCAAAAAATCCGTTGCCTCGTTCTTTGTTTATCCGCTCACCCCGATGGCTATTATTGATTTAGTTTCCATTCTGCCCTCATTAACCGTATTGAATAGCGGATTTAGATTATTAAAACTGTTTAGATTACTCAGAACGTTAAAAGTATTAAGGGCTTTCAAGTTCTTGAGATATTCCAAGAGTTTTGATATTATTTCAAACGTATTCAAAAAGCAGAAAAAAGTGTTGACTGCTGTAGCAACAATGGCTGTTGCGTATGTAGTAATCTCCGCATTAGTGATTTATAACGTGGAGCCGGAATCGTTTGAGAACTTTTTTGATGCGATTTATTGGGCTACAATTTCCCTAACAACGGTGGGTTATGGTGACATTTATCCTGTCACCACCGTTGGTAGGATTGTGACTATGATTTCCTCTGTATTTGGCATTGCGATTATTGCGTTGCCGTCCGGCGTTATCACAGCGGGATATCTCGAAGAAGTAAATAAGGATTGAGGTCATCAGCCGAGCAGAGCGCGCAAACGCTCTGCTCGGCTTTTTGGTTATGCCGCGATGTCTAAGCCTTGCGTAAATTGCTCAAAGTCAAAGTTAAAATCGATCTTCACTTTATAATCTCTGGAAACCTCAATGCGGTTGATGAGGGCATTCACCACCATCTTCTTTTTCTCCAAGCTGGCACTTTCGTACAGTTCCGCCCAAGAGATCATCTCGTCGAAATGGTCGCTGAGCTGACGGAGCAGATTTTCGGTGTCTTTCACGTCCCGCCTTGCATCGGCGCATTGCTCCTCCAGCCGCGCACATTCGCTTTCCGCTTCGCGAATCAAATCTGACAGCATCTCGGTGGAAAAGGAACTCTCACCACGAATGGATTTCACAACCTCCGATTTAAGTAAGGTCAGATTATCGCTCGCCTTGCCGTAATCGGCATTCAGCATAATCAGCCGCGCCTTGCGCAGTTCCAGTTCATTGGCATATTTCGCGTTAACCACCTCGCTTTTGGACACCCCTTTCATCTTGGCGAAAATATCTTTGATGATGGAGTCCACGATATCGTCCAAAATGTGCATGGTGTAACCGGTCTGCCCGTCGCATTCGGTCTGCTTGCGGGTCTTGCCGTAACAGACGTAGCGCAGCCGCTTGGTCATATCCACCGTGCCGTCGGTGCGTTTGCGGTACCGCCCGTTGGTGCTGAGCAGTAATCGCGCCCCGCAATGCCCGCAAAACACCTTACCCGCCAGCAGCGATTTGGCTTTGCTGTTCATCGGCGGCACAGGATTGGCGCGGTGGTTGATGGATCGCTGATTCATAATCTCGCGTGCTTTTTCGAACTGCTCCGGGGTAATGATTTGCAGTTCCAAAATGACACCCGAACGGGATTCACCGCTGCGGAGCACACCAGTGTACGTCAGATTTTGCAGCATCCCCCGCACCGTGGCGGAATGCCACTTTTTGCCCGTGCGTGCACGGTAGCCGTGGTCGTTGAGCCAGGTTGTGATGGTGTGGGCACCCAACCCCTCGCGGGTGTATTTATCAAAAATAATCTTCACCACCAGCGCCTCGTCCGCATTCACTTGCAGGTCAAACAGTTCGTGCTTTTTCTTATTGATGCGCCCGTTTTTCACAAGGTCGTAGCCATAGGCGGCACCGCCGCCCTTGTAGTGACCCGACTCCACGATCTGACCAAGACTCGTTTTGGTACGCACCGAGGTTTTTTCGCTCTCGCCGTCCGCTTGCCAAAAGCGGATGTAGTTTAAGAGCTTGTCGGTGTGGTTGTCGAACCGTTGCTCGCCCTCTTGGGTACTCCACACCTCCACGCCATTTTTCACGAACCATTCCACCACAAAGGGCGTTTCGTCCGCGATTCTGCCGATACGGTCAAACATAAACACCAGCAGAATATCAAATTGTTTCTTGCGCGCCAGTTCCTTGATGATTTGGATTTTATCGCGGTTTTCGGCACGGATCTTATGACCCGAAACACCGTCCTCCTGTTCCTCGTGCACGATGTTCCAGCCCTTTTCCAGTGCGAATTTATGGCACGCTTTGCGTTGCATCGGGATATCGGCCTCGTTGTTGCCGTTGTAGTCCACCTGTTTGCCGGTGGAAACGCGGTACAAACAGCATACTCGTTTTGCCATTACATCACCTCCTTTGCCACAATTTTACTGTGGGGGTACCCGTTTTGTCGATTGTGTGAACCACGTAATCGAATGTGCGGATTCATCGAACATCCCTCGCTTTCTTTTTTTGCAGGAATTGGTGGTAAACCTCCAGCGCCTTTTCGGTGTAGGCCTCCATCTCCTCGTCGGGAATCTCGGCGGGGATAGCAGAACGCACGCGGTCCATATCGATGTTCCAGGTGCGCTCCTCTTTTTTCTCCCGCTTGGCTCTCTTGTAAGCAGGGGGATTGGCATCGCCTAACAGAATGGTTTTCAGTTGCGGGACGACATCGGGGTTGGGCTCTTCGGTGAAGCTTGCCTCCACTTCACGCCCCTTGACGATGAATTTGTACTCACCGCGCTTGTCGGTGATAACGTAGATCATAAAGAATTTCAATACACTTAAAACGTTCATTTTTATTACCTCGCTTCTTTCATTTTTTGTTTTTGTTGGTATTTGTAATAGTGGTCGCACGCCTTGATGACGAATGCTTCAAACTCGTTGTCCTTGATCTTGGGTGCCACCTCGCGCAGCTTGTCCAAGCGGATCTTGAACATCGGTTTTTGGTTGGCTTTCTGCTCGCTCATAATGGCAGCGATGTCTTCGGGGTTCAGCCCCTTGTCTTGACTGATGGCTTTTAAGCGACACGCCTGCGACAGATTCGGGGTACACTCGCAAACGGCGATCGCCTCTACCAAATCCTGTTGCTCAATCTCGTTGAGATACGAAAGCTCCACCGCCGGTGTGAACGCGATGCGCCCCTCATCCACCATATCCAACAGCGGTTTGTTGAGATAGGTTAAACGAATATAGCGAAAAACTTGGTCGCGACTTTCATTCGCCGCTTTTCCAATTTCATTCGCCGCATCCAACTTTGTCGCAACTTGCGACAAAGTTAAATCAGTACGTTTTCCTTGCGCTTTTAAAGCATCCATTTTCATCTTATAAGCCATTGCTTTTTCGCTGGGTAGGATATGCTCCTGTTGCACGTTGCTGTCCACCATCGTGATAATGGCTTCCTCGCGGGACATATCCTTAACGATGACAGGCAAGGTGGATATTCCCAATGCCTTGCACGCCGCCTTGCGCCGATGCCCGGAAATCAGTTCATACCGTTCACCATTCTGCCTTGCCAAGCACGGCACCAACACACCCCGCTCGGCAACACTGCGCATCAGGTTTTGCATATCCTCGTCGTCTTTCACCGAAAAGGGATGACCCTCAAAGCCGTCGATGAGATTTAAATCGATCTCCTCAACCTTTGGCTTCAACATATCATCCCGCTCCGCCTGCGTGGTAAACAAACTATCCACGCTGGTGAGCAGGCCCTCCACAGATCTGGGTTTACTACTCATATATTTTCATTTCTCCTTTATCGATTTCTTTGTCGCCTCATAATTGCCTCATTTTCAAGGCGGTGCTCCGTCTGTAATAAGCCGTAGGCGAATGCGGCTTTTTCATCTATTGTCAGTAATTTGCGCAGTCTTTCGCGGATGGGCTTTATTTGTCGTGAAATGTCTTTGCGCAGTTCCTTATATTCGTGATTTAAAGTTGAGTCAGCGGCTCTGCGAATTTTGTTAGAGATTTTGTTACGCCTATCCTCTAAGGCTTTCAGTTCGATCTTTGCCGAGTGAATTTGTTCTAATAATTCTTGTCGTGTGTGGATGTTGTTGTCGGTTAAAAAGTGATGATAAGAAATGTACGTTTCAACATCCTTTGCGGTGGCTCGAAGCTCCGGTAATAACAGTAGACAGTCGGCGGTTTCAAGGGCCAACTTAATGACAGTAAAGAAAAGGTAAAGTATTGTATCCACCAAGATGGTTTCGGTGTTGTAAGCGTGCTCCACTGAGAATTCCAGTCGCCGCAGTTCCGATTCCAGCGGAAACTTTTTCGGCTTGTAGGGCAGGTGTGCATTCCACTTCAGCCAAAAGTCCTCGTTGTTGTAGTTCTTTTCGAGGCAGGCGTTGATGAAATCGGTATCAAACCCCAACGAGTTTAATCGCACCGCCTTTTTCCAACCCGCCGCTCGCACGCTCATGCGAGTGCGGTCAAGCTCGTAGCCAAGGCCCTTGAGTTGCATAATAAAGCGGTCGGGTGTGTCGGCATACTGCAAGCAATACTCAATATCCTCCCGCAGGATATCGCGGTGGGTCTTGCGCCCTTGTTTGTGCACCCAATAGCCGGCCTTTTCGCCGCCGTAAAACGGCGCATCTTCCAAGACGGACTTGTTGTGCTCTCGGCAAATCTCGTCGGATATCTTGCGTAGTTCCATATGCTCGCCGATCTTGTTGCGGAATTTCTTGCCGTCCACAAAAGACACGCTGTTGATGACGAAATGGTTGTGGATATTCTCGGTGTTGAGGTGGGTCGCCACCAGCACTTGATATCGTTCGCCCCACATTCGTCGTGTGGTTTCCACGCCGATGTCGTGAGCTTCCTGCGGTGTAACTTCGCCCGCCATGAAACTTTGATAGCCGTGGTAAGCAGTGTTTTGACCGCGCTCGCCGTAGTTCTGCTTGATCGCCACCATATCCCGATAGGCGGTATAGCGCGAACAGTTGATGCCCGAAACAAACATCTGCCTATCAGTCTTGTTTGGGTCGGTAGCGTATTCGAGCGTGGCGTTCAAATTGGTGGTCTTTTCAGGGTTCTCAATATAGGTCAGCACGTCATTTAACTTGCCCTTCACGGGCCAAAATCCGGTTGTCGCCAATACACATCACCGTCCTTTATGCAGCGCAAACTGTTGCAAAATCGCTCGTGCTTCATCGCTGTTTCCCGCCGATTCAAGATAGTCGAGCAGCTTATCCATATGCTCGCGACTCTGTCCGTAATCCTCGCCGATCGGCGAGCGCTTAGGGGCTTTGATCGCCGCCTGACGGATAAACTCCGACACCGAAAGCCCCGCTTTCTTGGCCTTGCGTTTGATGGTTTCAAACTCTTTCTCGGTCACACGAGTAACAATTCTTAAATTCTTTTCATTCATTAAAATTTCTCCTTTCTTTTTAGACTTTAGGGGCAGGGGATCCCCTAAAGCGACAGGCATTTGGCACACAAATGCCCTGCTCGTTACGGTATAGGACATATTTTGTCCTTACCCCAATACCGTTGCTCTTCTGAGGTGGATAACACCTCGTTTGTTTTTAACAAACTCCAGTTCCATCACGGCACCAAAGGGTACTTCCTGCAGCCCGTGATAGTTGTCGTTCTGCCACGCAGAGGTCATAATCGTCTGCCCGTTTTCAAGGGTAAAGTAACCGATCAGGTTACGGGTCTTGCCGTAACGCTTACAGTCCAGCACCGCCTTGAAAACACCCTCTTCGGTCGGGAACACATACCCCGTCGCATCGAAATCACTCTGCGCAAACTGTCTTTTGGAATATCCTCGAATCATATTTTCACCTCCTTTCGATTTTACTTTTGAGCAAGGTCTCGCTACATCGGCCTCACCCCCTTTCATACATTGATTTTGGATTTTACCGCTCTACCCGAATGTCGTTCCTGCCCCGGAATCCCACCGCAGCGTCGTTTCGCTCTCGTCGTCACAAACTTCGTATCGCTCATTTCCGTGCTTCGCACGAAAAGTTTGCTCACTCCGTTGTTCCTCCTCTCCCCAAAAAGTCTATCGACTTTTCGGGGGCCCCGACGGTCGTGGCGAAATCATATCCCATTCGGACGGTTATTCAGTTGTCATATTCCAAACGTTCCCTTAGATAGGCAACGAGATGGGCGAAAAGTTGCCTTTTGGATTTATAAATTTTTCAGAATTTGTGGGGGCAGTTATCAAATAACAGACCTGTTGAAAAATCACCCCCTCAAGTGGTAGCCATCGAAACCCCCCAAAAAACAACCCCCTAAGCAAAAGTTTTTAATTTGTTTACAAATGCACCATTCAAAGCACCTCCCACCTAACGTCAAAAACAGAGAAAAATATGCATAGTTTTGCAAAAATTTTTTTACCCCACACTAATCAGTTGCCGAAAAATCCTGAAAATTTCCAAAATCTTTTTACCCCTCTAATAGGTAGGCATCGAGAAAAGCGTTTTTTAAAGTAAAATCAAAAAGTTTATCCCTTCACCCTTATAGATAACGAAAAAATCAAATTTGGTCGAAACTTTTTGTTCCCTCACTAATCAGTTGTGAGACAAATTGAAAAACTACCAAAACATTTTTGATTTTTTAACCTCCTCACATAACGTCAAAAATCAGCCATTTTGTGCATGTGTTTGCGAATTTTTCAAATATTTTTCTATTCCCCTTAGATAGGCAACGAAAAGCCCGTAATTTAAGTGTCTTTTCAAAAATCTCCCTCACTAATCAATTGGGACAGATTTTTGAAAAAGGTCAAAAGTATTTTTTAAAAAAACAAAAAAGTCGCAAAACAACATCTAACAAGATGTTGTTTGACGACTTTCGTCTAACGAGATAATATTATTTTTTCTTTCCGCGACGCTGATAGTCAGCGTTGATTTCTTCGCTCCAATCCGCGCTGAGCGGTGCGCTTGCTCTGACATTGCAAACCGCTTTTGCAACCGACTCATAAAGGATATGAGTTCCTTCACCATCGGCATTGTAGTTGACTGCTCAATCCTTATCGATGCCATATCGAGCCGCCGTTTCAACCGCATCAATGTTCGCACCGATAAACAAAAACTCCCAACCGTATTTTTCTTTTTGGCGTTCAATCATCTTTTTCACTTGCTCACTGTTGTAGCGATGACTGGTGTTTTCCTGCCCGTCGGTTGTGATAACAAACATCGTATGCTCCGGCACGTCTTCGGGTCGAGCGTACTTGTGAATGTTACCAATGTGATGGATGGAACCACCAATCGCATCAATGAGGGCAGTGCAACCTCTGACCGTGTAATCTCTGTCAGTCATCTTCGGAATATCGCCCAGCTTTACGCGGTCGTGCAAAACTTCACTCTCATCATCAAAGAGAACGGTAGACACATAGCAATCGCCGTCCTGCTTTTTCTGTTTTTCGATCATGGAGTTGAACCCGCCAATGGTATCGCTCTCCAGCCCCGACATGGATCCGCTTCTGTCCAAGATAAATACAAGTTCGGTTACGTTGTTTGGAGCAATCAACTTTTCCGGCTGAATGCCGCCGCAATCCTTGATGGCTTTTTCTTTGTTTTTCATAATAGAAAACCTCTCTTTCATTTGATGTACTCATTCTACACCAACAAAAGAGAGGTTAGGTCGCCTGCAAAGCGACAAATTATTTATTCAGTTTTTCAAGCCACTCAACTTCCTTAAACCCAACAAGCACAAAATCATCACCAATAACTAACGGCCGTTTAACAAGCATACCATCAGTTGCAAGTAGTTGTAACATTTCGGCCTCGCTCATTTCTGTTAGTTTGTTTTTAAGGTCCAGTGATTTATAGAGCAGACCACTTGTATTGAAGAATTTCTTAATCGGCAATCCACTTTTCTTATACCATTCGGTCAATTCTTCGAGTGTAGGATTGTCGAGTTTGATATCTCTCAACTCATATTCGATGTTATTATCATCTAAGCACTTCTTTGCTCTCTGGCAAGTGGTGCATTTTGGGTAACAGATAAATTTTAACATAGCAATCTCCTTATTCAACAACTTCAATTAAAAAACTTACGGGACGGAAACCGTCATTGCAGGAAATCATTGCAGATTTTGGATTCTTCATCCATCCGTCATAGAAATCCTCGCCACCGTGAGCAAGTGTCATTACAAACGGCGAAACACTCTCCCACGCACTATCACAAAAACCTTCGGGCTTTTGCCACCCCTCACAAATAAACACTTGACCTTCTCGTAAGTCACAAGCGTGTTCTATCGGATTTTCATACTTTTCAATCAAATCGTCATACCGTGCTTTTCGCATGACGGTTATTTTAATTCTCTTCATATCTTACGCTCCCAACAAACTTTGGTCAAAGGCAAACAATGCTTCGTTGATTTCAAAGATATTGTAATTGCCTTTGCTTATAAAGTATTCGATGATAATATCGAATTTGTTGCTATGTGAAAGGGCAAAACCGGCCTTTTTAAGCATATCTTCGGTCTCGTCAAGAGAAAGTTCCAACGAGATAGCAAACGCGATTGCCGTGGGCTTACTCGGCTTGTAATTTACATCGCTGCGAATTTTAGAGAACAGTTTACGGTCGATATTTGCCTTTTTATAGCACTCGGCATCGGTCATACCTTTCTCATCAATCTTACGAAGAAGCATTTGTGAAAAGCTCTCGTCTATCTGCTTGAGCTTTGCATCCAAGTCATCCTCGGCAAGTATCGCCTTACAATCAACAACATCTGTTTTCTTTCTTCTTGCGAGGCCCATTGGAGCATTCATACGAATACGCTCACGGCTGTAATCGGTATGCCCGTCCACATAATTATCGTCAATGTATTCGGCAATATCCGAGAACAGCTTTTCGCTGATCTTGTATGACGCCTTGTCGAAGATGACGATATAGACCGTCATTTCGTTCTCAAGAAGGAAGCCGCCGATCACATCAATAGCTACCTTTAATGCCTGATCCTTGGGGTATCCGTACACACCCGATGAGATAAGCGGAAATGCCACAGTTTCGCATTTATTCTCTTTTGCAAGAGCCAAAGATTCGCGGTAGCAGGATTCCAGCAACGCTTTTTCGCCGTGCTTGCCGTCCTTATAGACGGGGCCAACCGTATGTATCACATACTTTGCAGGCAGATTATACCCACCTGTAATCTTTGCCTTACCAGTCTTGCAACCACCGAGAGTCTTACATTCAGCAAGTAGTTCCGGACCTGCGGCATAGTGAATCGCACCGTCAACACCGCCACCGCCCAAAAGCGACTCGTTGGCAGCATTCACAATGGCATCCACCGTCATCTTTGTTATATCGTTTCTTACAATTTCTAATGGCATAGCGATCTTCCTTCGGTTATATTAATATCCCATTGCAATGATCAATTTCGTGTTGAATAATTTGTGCAGGCCAGCCGGTGAAGGTTTTGATGCGAGTTTGAAAATCAGCAGTCTGCCACTGAACTTTGATGTTTTGATAGCGTTTGCACGGGCGGGGACCGCCGAGAAGAGAAAGACAACCTTCCTCAGTATTATAAGGCTCCGATTTTTTGATAATCTCAGGATTGAACATTGTCA
>JAZQLL010000067.1:0-24134 GCA_045542675.1 Oscillospiraceae bacterium | reverse complement strand
GACCACGAAATACGCATTTCCGAACTGGAACTTGCAATGCTTTAAGGAGGAATAATTTATGTACGCACTTATACTTAAACTCATCGAAAAGGGCAAGACCGATGGACTTGTCGAAAAGGCAAACAAGCTGTATCTGTTCGGTCAGCTTACCGATGAAGAATATACCGACATTATGGAACGACTGTCCGTAATTAACGAAGCATAACACAATCGGGGGGCGGTTGAGTCGGTCAATAACGCTCCCCTCTGAATAGGAGGACAAAAATGAGCGAATGGGTAGTTGTAACAGTAATTATTACCCTCGTGGGCTTTGCGATTTCTGTGACAAAGCCGATAGTTTCTCTTACGAAATCTATCACAACGCTCACGGTTGAAGTGAATGGCTTGAGAGAAGATTTGAGAGAACAAAAAGACGAAGTACACGCAAGTTTCGTTAAGGTTTGGAAACATGAGGAAGATCAGGACGACGCTATCAACGACCACGAAACAAGACTACAGCTTTTGGAACGAAAATAAGGAGACGTGTATGCTTAACGTTATCGAAACCGATTGGAAGTGGGCGTATCCGCTCACTCCCCGGAGCGAAACCAAGCGCATTATTCTGCACCACGCCGCCGCAAAGAAGGCAGGCGCAGCAGATATCCACGCCGCGCATTTGGGTAACGGGTGGAGCGGTATCGCTTACCACTACTATGTGCGCAAGGATGGCGCGATATACCGAGGTCGTCCCGAAAACATGAAGGGCGGACACGCTAGCAACAACAACCACAACAGCATCGGCATCTGCTTCGAGGGCAACTTCGAGGAAGAGCAGATGAGCGATGTGCAGACCGAGGCAGGCGCGGCACTCGTCGCCGACATTCTCTCTCGCTACGGCGATTTGGAGATTATCGGACACAGAGAGGTCAACGCAACGGCTTGCCCTGGCAAGAATTTCCGAATGGATGACATCAAGGAGGGCTTTATGAGCTACGATACTTTCAAGAAGCACATGGAACGCTATGAAGCGGAACAGGCGGCACAGCCTGTCAGTGCGTACGCGGAAGAAAGCTGCCGCAAAGCCGTAAAAAGCGGTATCTTCGCCGACGGTGACGGAGACTCCCTTGTGGATTATCCGCAGAAGCCCCTCAAGAGGCAGGAATTTGCGGTAATCCTCGACAGAATGGGGATGCTTGACCGATGAAGGCCAAGGAATTTTCCCAGTGGGTTGTTAAAGACACTCGTCCGTTGCTTTGGATAATCACCATAGCTTCTCTCGTTCTCGCGTTCGTCTGCGTGTTCACAGGCTACGCAGGCGCGTTGCCGTGGATAAGCGCAATGGTTGGGTTGCCTTGGGCGGCGCACGGTACTATATGCGCGTTCTATCTCAACCTCGCAAAGAGCGACCACAGAGAGGGCGGGATAACCTACGCGAAGGCACAGGCTAAGAATTTTGACTCAAATGTAGAAATTTAGGAGGCATATAATGAATAATTTGATGCGCAAACTCACATCTCGCAAACTCTGGCTTGCTATCGCAGGCGTGGCAACAGGTGTTGCTGTTGCGCTTGGCGTTGATGGCGGCGATATATCCACCGTTGCCGGTGCTGTAACCGCTATTATCAGCGTTGTTACTTACATCATCACCGAGGGCAAAATTGATGCCGAGAGCGTGAAAAACGCTGTCGAGAGCACGCAGGAAGCCGTGAACACGATCAATAAAGAGAAGTAACATAAAGTGAGGTAATTCCCAATGACTCAAGCTAAAGTGCGCATAGCGCCCGAATTAGCAGAGTTGAGCCGGTCAGCTTGGGAACGACTTATCTATGAGTCCAATCTAGGTAAAGAGGACACGGATATAGCTATACGCTATTTCATACACAAGGAATGTCAAATCGACATAGCGATAGATAAGAATATCGAGCGGCATTGCGTTTCGCGCCGTCTGAAAACGGCACAAGCGCGAATACTGGCTATTTATTTAGCGGAGTTGCCACATTAATTACAACGGAGGAGGTCTATATGACTTCCTCCGCTTTTTTTATGCTCAAAACTGTTCCATAACAGCGCCGTAACTGTGCCCCATAAATTTTTGCGTTTTGCTATCTTGAAGATAACAAAAGGAAAGGACGGTGCATTATGGCTTACCCCCCTAACTACGGTTATCCAAATGGATATACTCCTCAATCGACCTATTTCACCCCTCCTATGACATCGCAGCCCGTTCAGCCTATGATGTCGGGCGGTATGGTTTGTAGACTTGTCGCAAGCAAAGACGAGGCGGCAACAACGCAAGTACCCTTTGACGGCAATCCGTATGTTTTCCCAAATCTCACGGCGGGAGAGATATATGTTAAGCAGTTTAACGTTAACACAGGCAACACTGATTTTTCCGTTTACACGCGCTTTGTTCCGCAACCTACAACTTATGCCACCGCTGACGATATAGCGGCACTACGCGCAGAAATCGCGGCACTGTCAAAGCGTGGCGGCAAGAAGAAAGCGGAGGTAATTGAAGATGATGAATAATCCTATTATGCAGCTTGTATCAATGGTAAAAAACGGGGCAAACCCGCGAAACATGATACAGCAGATGGCAAATAATAACCCTCAGTTTGCGCACGCTTATCGGACAATACAGGGCAAAAGTGAAGCGGAGTTGCAGCAGATGGTTATTAATATGTGCAACGAGCGCGGCATAACACCGCAACAGCTCAGACAGCAGATAGGACTTTAATTTAATATCTTTCTCTTTTCAGTTTTTGCGGTGTCTTGACAAAAAACCGCTCTTGTTTAACCACAACGAGGGCGTACGACTCGATGTGAATATATTTCACCAATAATTGAAAGGAGATTTATTATTATGGATGATTTTGCAACTGGCTTCCTTGCAGGACAGGACAATAGCGGCGGCTCCGGTGGCGGCGGCAATGGTGGTTTTGGCGACTTTGGCGGCATTTGGGGCATCCTTGCTCTTGTGCTTATTCTCGGCGGTATCGGCGGCTTTGGTGGTCGCGGTGGCGGCGGTCTGCTCGGTGGCGGTGGATCTAGCGGCGGCGGTGACGGCGTAGCGGCTGGTTTTGCTTACCAGACTCTTGATAACGGCATCCGAGGCATTCAGCAGGGTCTTTGTGACGGCTTTTATGCAGTCAACACTGGTCTGCTTACCGGCTTCAACGGTGTGCAGAGTCAGATAGCTAACTGCTGCTGCGAGACACAGCAGGGTTTTAGCACTCTTGGCTATGCCATTAAAGATTGTTGCTGCGATACACAGCGCCTTATTGAGCGCGGCTTCTGTGATATCGGCAATGCAATCAACACCCAGACCCGCGACATTATCGACAACCAGAACGCCAACTATCGCGGCATTATGGACTTCATGGTACAGTCTAAAATCGACTCTCTTCAGAGCGAGAATGAGGCTCTTAGACTTCAGGCATCGCAGGCCAACCAGAACGCGGTTATCCGTGCGGCTATTGATGCAAGCACCGCTGAGATTATCCGCAGGACTGGCAATGATTACCCCTCCGCTGCATATCTCGTTCAGCCTCCCACCCCTGTAAACTTCCCCACCAATGGTTGCGGTACGGTACAGTTTGGCAATTACGGCTACGGTAATAACTGCGGTTGCGGCTGTGGCTGCGGCTAATACACAGACAATCCCCAATATCGGGTGAATACATCGGGGCGGGTAACACCGCCCTTGAGAAAGGAGAATTTTTATGTCTTGTAAAAATGTCTGCCGTCTGTGTGACCGCCTTATTATCTCAGAGGATGTTACCTTTGACGGCACAAGCCTAGTAATTAACCTTCCCGCTGGTAGCTATGCAGACGGTTGCAAGTATTGTATTGTTGTCGCTCAGACTATCCCGGCGGCAACGACCATAACAGCGCCCGTTGTTATCACTATCGGCGATGGCACGGAGGAATACCCGCTCACAAATAGCTGTTGCGCACAGCTTACCGCTTGCGCTATCCGCACGCGCACAAAGTATTCCACCGTTGTCAGCACCAGTGCAACGGGCGGCACATTTAAGATGCTCGGAAAGGCTTGTTGCGCTCCCAATAACGCCCTTGCAGCTATTGACGGAACTGCACCGGCAGACGATGGAGGTGGAGCATAATGCGCAACGCAAGTAGAATGGCACGTTATATGATGATGCGTGCCGGTCGTGAAGGCGGCGAAAACAACAGAGCCAACCAGCGCGGTAATAACGGCGGTCAGAATAATTATGGCGGCTATAATGAGATGCGTAACGAGGGCGGCAACAGTCGCAACGAAATGCGCGGTGGTTATGGTGAAATGCGTAATGAAATGCGTAATGAAGGCGGCGGCAACATGGAGATGGGCTATGAGATGGAAAACCGTTTCCGCGACCGCAGAGGCCGCGAACACTATGACAACGGCAGATTTGCACCCATGCGTAACGAAAGCAACATGGAAATGGAGATGCGCCGTGGCGGCAATCGCGGTGGAAATCGCGGAGGCTCTCGTAACGAATACGCAGCCGAAAGCTATGGTGGCATGGAAAACCGAGGAGAAATGCGCGGAGGTCGTGAAGGCGGTGGACGCTCCGAGATGCGCGGCGGTAATTACCGTATGGGCTATGACGATGACGAGGAGGAAAGCCGAATGCAGATGATTGGTTTTGGCAATCGTGAAGAATCGCGTAGCGCCTATATCCCAGAGCGTATGCACGGCGAAGAGGACGAAATGAGCCACCGTACCGCCAAATACGAACACGGCGGCGCGATGTCTGAACACACCGAATTTACACCCGAAATCGCCAAAGAGTGGACAAAGAAGCTCCACAACGAGGACGGCACAATAGGCGAGCATTGGAACATGGAGCAAGTCAAAAAGCTTATGACTCAGCGCGGCATTCAGCATAATACCGCAGAAGTCTATGCAGTAATGAACTCGCTCTATTCCGACTACTGCAAGGTGCTGAAGAAGTACGGTGTTAACTCGCCCGAAATGTATCTCGACCTTGCTATGGCATTTCTCAACGATAAGGATGCCAGACCGGGCAAGGTTATGAATTACTACGAATACATTACCAAATAAAAAAAGAGACCGGGGAAATGTCCTCGGTCTTTTTTGACAACAAATCTGACAACAATTTTGACAACAACTTTATGTTTTTATATGCTGTTTTATGCTGTTTTTTGCAACTATAAAAATGTGAGTCTATGCCAATAAAAACAACTTTTTGCGTGAAAAAGTTAATAAAAAACCTCAAAACCGCTTGTTTGTAGCAGTTTTGAGGTCTTGGTGGGGGAAGGTGGATTCGAACCACCGAAGTCATTGACAACAGATTTACAGGCTGTTAAAAACTGCGTGTTTTCAATTGTTTGCGCTAATTTGACAACATATTCGACATCATTGCATCATATTTTTCGATATCAGCTGCTTTTTTCTTCGCGCTCAAATGGGTGTAGATTTCGCGCGTTGTTGTCGGGCTGGCGTGACCGAGAATTGCTTGAGCGGTCATAATATCGACACCAGCTTCATAAAGAAGTGTAGCCGTCCCGTGGCGCAATTGGTGGGCGGTTATTGTCGGCTTGCCTTCGCCATTAACAAACCCCATGGCGGTACAATAGCGTTTCCATGCACCTTCATACTGTCGCTCGGTCATATGCCCACCGCCCGCGCCGCTTCTGTTGCTGGCGGGTGCGGGGAAAACTAAATCACTGTCTTTTGCACCTTTAGGACGAGAGAGAAACGGCTTGAGTGCACCGATAATGGGAACTTGCCTCGTTCCGGCTTCTGTTTTTGGAGATTTAACCTCCGGCTTTGTGTGGATGAAATAATCAAGCGCTTTGTTAACCGTTATGTGCGTTGCGCTGATGTCACCCCATGTTAATGCGAGAGCTTCAGCCTTGCGTAAACCAGAACAAAGTAGCAAAACAGCAAACAACGAAAACGGCGTTTCCGTCTTTGACATGATTTGTTTAACTATATCTTCTGTAGGCGCTTCTCTGCGCTTTTTTTCGATGCCCTTTGGCATTTTTACGCCAATGGCAGGGTTATACTTAATATAACCGCAAACAAGCGCATAATCCAAAATCATGCGGTATATGCTTCGGCGTGTGCTGATGATTGTCGCAGAACAGTTTTGCGCGTGGGCGATTTTCAGGTCGTTAATAACATCGAGCGAGGTTATATCCTCAATTGCGGTGTCGCCGTGCTGCGCTATTATATCGGCAACATGGGGTGCGTAATTGCTCCATGTCTTGTTGCCTATCTCTTCGCGGTGATGCTGTTCCCAGGCATCGGCAACGGCCTTGAAAGTGATAACCGCAGGGGCGCTTAACTTTTCGATTTTGTTATAAAGTTGTTCGGGGTCTCGGTCATATACTGCGTGGCGTTTGCCGTCTGCGTCTCGGTAATAACCTTGATACCGCCCGTCTTTGCGGAGAGTATATAATTTTGCATAATTTATTTTTGCCATTATATACTACCTCTTTCGCGTAAGGAGCGAAGTTCGGTTTGTAATTCTTTAATCTGCTGCCAGAAGTCGGCGATATAACTATCCTTCAGACGAACCTGCTCCCTCATGTGCTCGACAAGTGCCTTATATTCTTTAACATCATCTTCATACTCATCACGCACACGCTCCATCTCACGGTCAACGCTGTCGCGGATCTCGTTGTAGTTGTGGCGCAGACGCTCAATTTGCTCGTTAGCAAGGCGGAGTGCTTCAAGAGTTTCGGGACGGTCTTCGTATACTATCTCCTTGTCCTGGTCAAGCTGCATTGCACAAGGCCATTTAGCGCCGCCGCCTATCAATTCGTCCTCCAGAAGTCCGGCTGTAGTACGCGAGATGTCTTTGCGCCTGCCGGCGAAAATATCGTCAATGGTTGATTTTGAAATGCCGATTTTGTCGGCGAGGTCCTGCCGTGTGCCGTGCCATTGTTCAAACAGAACGCGCAGCCAAGCAACATAGCGCTCGTGAGTCATAGCGGTGGTTCGGGGGCCGGAGCATCCGTTACCCTTGCGCGGGCAAGTATGGCAAACGTCAAACGGTCCGGTTTGGGTGAAATCTTTGTTCATAAATCAGCCTCCATTTGTCAAAGCCAATTTTTGCATTTTTTGGCAAAGCGTTAAGCAGAGTGCAAAAAAAGCTAAATTCGGCTTTAGTCAAGATTGAAAAAAAGTAAAAAAGTGGTAGGCTGATAGCAGGACGAGTTGACCGGCTCAGCCCTATATAGCGGCGGTAGAAACGGTTTGGCGACACGACTACCGCCGTTATAATTCTACAAATTATCTAAATAAGATAATAAAATAATTGTTATTATCCCAACTGGACAAAATGGATTAAAAGGACTATTATAGTAATAGGAATTAAGCTACACGCGCGGGAATTGTTGTTAGTGGAGTGTTGACGATGAATGATGACGAAAAGACAAAAGATGAATTGATTAAAGAAGCGTGGGCGCTGATGCTTCATGCTACGGATGAACAGATAAAAACCGCGCTTGAGAAAGCATTGGAGGTAAAATGAAAATAGACTCATACGGCTTTGCTGGATCTGCTTATAACATGGTAGTCGTTATACGCGATGAGAAGGCTTTTTTTGAGACGCTCAAAGCAAACCCGCATATGAGCGCCATTATAGGCGGGGATGAGGAAACAAGAGAAAACTTCCCCGGTGTTTATATCGCGGGCATCATGTCAGACGCACATCGGGCATATAATGCGGAGTGTCTTTCGTCCACTCAAAAACCATGTGAGTGGGCAGACCGGATTCGGGAAGCACTTCGACAAAGCGCCAGCCAGCTTGAGTGAAAGCGAAATGCACTTGCTCAAACTCGGTAATGTGTCCGGTTTCCATTTTGTATTTGTATATGTAGCCTTTCATAATGTCACCCTATAATTAAAGCCCCCAATTGCTGGGGGCTGTTTTTGTTGTTTAAAGAATGTATTGTGAAATAGTTTGAGACAACATTGTTATATCGGTTTTGCGATTGAACTCAAAGCGAACCTTGCCAAGTCCGGAAAACCATATTTCCATCTCTGCATCGGGAACCATTTCCCAAATACTCACAGTCTCAACGCTATATGCTTGTATTTTTGAATATGGCAATGAGGTATAATCGGTTTTAGCGCCGGTTATACCTTGCACATTGATGGCAATAATGCGCTTATTAGTAAAAACAACACCATCACGTATTGCCTTGAAAGATGCAATTACATTTTCGCCGGGAATTAAAAGCGGAGTTATTTGTTTTTCATATGTGCCATTGTCAACATCTTTAAGTTTGAATAGAACTCCATTCTTGAAATCAATCATAATTACTCCTCCTTTATCCGCGGGTGGCATTAAGTGCGGCTTCTTGTTCGTTTACAATATATTCCCAATTTACACCTGGACGCGCATTTATTTCGCGATTAACAGACCACACATTAAACTCAGGCCCAAATGTTGTGTCCTCGGTAGTCTTTCTTTTATGCTTGTGCATATATGGAACATAAAGATTATCTCCAAGCTCCATTTGCCCTAACTCGGTAAGATAGTATTTCTTTTTTTCGGAAATCATTTCAATATATCCCATTTCCTCGAGGCGCGACAAATGATAACCGATATTTCTGATGCCGTAAGTAAACCACCAAAAGCCGGGATAACCATTTTTGGGGTTTGGATACGTTCCGTAAGAACAATATTCCAATAACAAAATTTCAGCCACAAACAAACCGCGTGCAGATGGGAACGATATTTTTTTTCGTTCTTCAAATGTAATTACTTTCTTTTCAAACTGCGTACCCGTGTGAGCAAAGTTTGTGTAGTAACTATCGGGCCGGTAATATTGCTTTTCGTCTGCCGGTATGGGTGGCTCTGTTTCTATCGTTTGTTTTGCGAATAGCGATTTTAGCAAACCCATATTACATTCCCCTTGCTGCTTTCAAAGTTGCGATAAATACACGCAACTGATCATCGCTCATACTTTTAACCAGCTCCATAGCTTCGCGCTGTGTTTCGGTAAGCTCGCCCTCAAAATTTGGGGCGGGTTCTTTTTTTATGCCCGGTTCTGGAAGCTCATCGCCCATGAGTTCATCTATGGTAATCCCAAAGTAATCAGCCAACCTAACTTGCATTCTCTTTATCGGCTTAGAATTATCAGATAGCCAATTAGTTATCGAAGTAGCATGAACGTCCAAATCTTTTGAAAGTTGATAATTTGTCAATCCTTTGACCTGCATTAGATGATTAAGGTTTTGTGCAAATGCCACAAATACCACCTCGAAACTTTAGAATAAATTAGATTTCTAAACTTATTGACTTTTAGAATAGTTTAGACTATCATAGAACATATAAAAGGCAAAAACATACCAGCGAACCGCCGATGTAATTGGCGCTTCGTTGTGCAGTGGTTATTCAACTATTCGACGATATTAGAGTATCACAGCACTTTGTTTTTGTCAATGTAAAAATGGAGGTGATATTTTGATACCCGTTTCACAGCGAAAACTCGATGTCGATAAACTACGGCAGATGCAAGATGCGCGTTATGAAACCAACTATGCACTTGCCAAGAGTATTGGCGTACATCAGACCACCATTAAGAATTGGAAAGATGGTAAAACAATCCCCCAACTTGAGCATCTTGGATTGCTTGCGGCTCACTTTGGCTGCACCGTGGATGAACTTTTGAAGGAGGAATAAACCGTGAGTAAACAGCGCAATGCGCTAACAAATGAAGCGATTGAGCTTGCAAGCCGTGAGGACTTGGAACAGCTTATTGAAACGCTCAAGGCGCTGCTTCCCTATACCGAGGACGAGCCGAAGGCACCCGACAGCTTTATGCTTGTCCGCCGCTCGGTAGCGTATAAGCAGACCGACAATCACCCGAAAATTCGCATCCAGAAATCAACATATGACAAGCTCACATATTGGGCGGTAGAAACCGGACTTTCGGTATCGGAGCTCGTCAAGCGAACAGTTGACTACGCAGAGCGACATATCGCCTTTGTGGTCGAATAAAAAACGCCCCGCAGCGGCTGCAACCGCTACGAGGCAATGGAGAATTAAACGATATGATTCTGTACTTGCATTATAGCACGGTACAGCAACGAATGCAAGGAGGTAAAACAATGAGAGAACGCGAAGGCTACCGCCACAAGATTGAACACATAAGCGCATATTTCGGCGGGAACCGCAATAGGCTCACCGCTAAAGATGTTGCTCAATACTGTGGGCGTGATGTTAGAACTGTGAAACGTTGGTACAACATTCCGAGAGACGGAATTGATATTACTGACTTAGCCGAAGCAATGTGCAAAAAAAGAGACACAGACGCAAGAATGCGAGGGAAAAAATGAAATTTGAAACATGCCCGAAATGTGGCGTTAGATATAACGTTAGCGCATTTAGAGACAGCAATAAAGTGTTCATCTGCCAAGATTGCGAAATCCGCGAGAGAGCGAAGATGAACGGCAAAAAGGCAAGGACAATATATGACAAGCTCGGATATGCAAGGGTGACGCATTTTCTACTCGCTGTTTTGCTTGTGCCGTTTTTGTTTGGGTTTGCAAAGGGCGACAATACGATAAAGCCTTACCCCGTCCCGCTTGATGCGGAGCTGCAGCAGCACATTATCAGCGTAAGCGATGCATACAACGTAGATCCGGTGCTGGTTATGGCGATCATCGAGAAAGAAAGCACATACGATCCTACAAAAATCGGTGACGGAGGCAACAGTTACGGCCTTATGCAGGTTAATGTGCCGAGCCATCCGGACAGAATGGCGAAGCTGTGTGTCAGCAATATCCGCTGCCCGTACTGCAACGTGCTTGTGGGCATTGATTACCTCGCCGAGCTGCTTGAAGAGTACGGCGACGTGCACATGGCTTTGGTAGCGTACAACGCAGGCAGAACCAATGCGTGGAACGGTTGGTTTTCTGTTGGCAGATACCAGAGCGACTACAGCCGAGAGGTTGTGGCTAATGCAGAAAGGATAGGAGGAATAATCAATGGCTAACATACCCGACCACCCTGATGTAGCAAATGCAATACGCTATGGCTACCCCTATACACCGTATGAACGCATTTATTGCTCTTGCGGTGCTCTTGCTCAGTGCTGGGGAAGCACAAGCGGCTATAAATGCTTTGATTGTGCAAAAAAAGAATTTGAAGATTTGACCGACGCAGAGGCGGTTGAGCTTCTTGGATTTGAGGTGATTGACGAATGAACCCCGATGGAGTTTGCAATCTCGTTGAAGCTATCATTGACCGCGCAAAACGAGATTATCAGAAGGCGATTAAAAAGCCAAATGACAGAAGCGAATACGAAAACGCTGCAGCTATAGAATCGTTTTTCCATAGCGAGCGGTTTCAATGGCTGACCGGCGGCTGCGTGACCGGCGATGAAGCAATCAGAATGGCAAAGGAGGAACAGTATGCCTAACTTCGAAAGTGGTGTTGCCAGCTACATCCACGCCCAAGCAACCGTTGATGTGTTCTTTCCGGTGGACTCCAAAGGCAACGCTGAAATTAGTTGCCGAATGTGTTACTACTTCCGCACCTCAAGTAACTCCTGCGCCCTCAATGGTGAGGTGTGCGCGTTCCCTAATAAATATGTTGGGGCTTGTTGCCCCTTGAAACCGAAGGAGGATTAAAAAATGACTACCATTAAAACGCAAATTATTACCGGTAACATTCACGAAATCATTGATTATGTCCGCAATAATCCTAATGCCGAAGAAATTAGGGAAATGATAAATCTTAGGTCGTTTGAAAGAGACCTGTTTAGAACTGCAGCGGTTACGGAGGATGTTGACTCTGTAATTTGCGATGCCGGTTTCGCCATCGGTGAGGTAATAACGCACTTTGCCATTAGAATACACGGCTTTGCTGGATGGTACGCCGGAACTATCGACTTTATTCCGGAAGATAATATGGAGGTTTAACAATGGGCATTCCCGTTCTTATATTGGGCGAGTCTGGGAGTGGCAAAAGCGCAAGTCTCCGCAACTTTGAAGCCGATGAAATCAGCATATTCAATGTTGCAAGCAAGCCTTTGCCGTTTCGCAAGAAACTGCCGAAACTGGACAAACCCGATTACACAACAATCAAAGGTTTCCTTTCCAAGCCGACCAAAAAGGCTTATGCGATAGATGATAGTCAATATTTGATGTGCTTTGAAGCATTTTCAAAAGCCAAAGACACCGGCTATCAGAAGTTCACCGATATGGCACTTAACTTCTACGACCTTATCCAGTTTGTCATTAAGGCTCTGCCGCCCGATGTAATCGTTTATTTCCTGCACCATACCGAAACAAGCGATATGGGCAAAACCAAGGCCAAGACAATCGGCAAAATGCTTGATAGTCAGCTTACTGTCGAAGGCCTATTTTCTATCGTTCTGCTCTGCAAAACGGACGGCAAGCGACATTATTTTGAGACTCAGAGCGATGGATATACAACAGCTAAATCTCCCATGGATATGTTTGAGCGTGAGATTGATAACGATCTCAAAGCTGTTGACTCTATCATTCGTGATTATTGGGAACTGACTCCCATTAATAATATTAACACTTCTAAGGAGGAAGAAAATAAATGAAACCTATCAACAATTGGGAAAATATAAAAGAAACCGGAGGCGATTTTGAAAACCTCCCCGCAGGCGGTTATGTCTGTGAAATAAAGAAGGCCGTTGAAAAGAAAAACAAAAACAACAACGGCTCTCACCTTGAAATTTGGTTTGAAATTATCGAGGGCGAATGGCGTGGATTCTTTGAACGCGACTGGCGTAATCAGACTCGCGAAGACAAATTCTGGCGCGGCCAGATTAATCAGAACATTCCCTTTGAGGAATCGCCCAAATATGAAATGCAGTGCGGATTCTTTAAGCGCTTTATCAATGCAATCGAGGATTCCAACCCCGGATATCATTGGACTTGGGACGAAAACACCCTCGTGGGACGGAAATGTGGCGTTATTTTCGGTGAGCAGGAAAAACGCAGCCAGCGCGGCAATGTCTACACTGTCACTAACGCTGATAGCATTGTGGCCGTTATGAGCATTCGTGATGGCAAATTTACTATTCCCGAGGTTAAGCGCCTTGAAAACAAGCCTGCCAAAACCAACGCGCCCACTTTTGATTATTCGGCAGCAATGGCACAGACCGATGGCGACCTGCCTTTTTAATATATGACACCTTTTGAACTTCGCGACAGCTTGGAGGGCATGGTTGTTCTTGTTGACACACGCGAACAAGATACACCTCGCCTCCGGGCGAGGCTTAGAGAAATCGGATGCGCCTATGAGCGCGAGAAGCTCGATTTTGGCGATTATTCGGCGCGCTTCCCTTTGCCGCAAGGTGAATGGTTAGACCTATCCACAACAGTCTGCATCGAGCGAAAAATGAGCCTTGACGAGCTGTGCAATTGTTACTGCAAAGACCGCGCGAGGTTTGAGCGCGAGTTTGCGAGGGCAAAAGAAGCTAACGCAAAAATTTATCTGCTCATTGAAAATGGCACATGGGAGAAAGCTTACAACGGCGATTATCGCTCAAAAATGAACTCAAGCGCTTTTGTGGCTTCTCTTTGTGCTTGGCTCGCTCGCTACAACTGTCAGTTGATAATGTGCAAGCCTGAAACGAGCGGCAAACTTATCCGCGATCTTCTATACAGAGAAGGCAAAGAACGATTGGAAGTGATACCCGATGGCTAAAGCCGAAAGCATTACCGAGCTTATAGAGATACCCGATTGGACACGAGCTGACTTTGAATCAACAGAGCCTTTTGAATGGCTGTATAACTACAAAGAAAACAAATTTCTTTTCATGCAGCTAAAAGAGCGAGTTAAAATTCGCGCTGGCAACGTTGGATTCAAGAATTTTGTTTCGCTTCTTAACGCCTATCTCGAAAGCAAGGTTAACGAGGGACGAATAGAACTACAACGCGCAACACAGTTTGAGGGGCAACCAGTTGAACTCTATTGCGGTAATTATATTTGCGATGATGACGGCGTGAGTTACTACGACAACAAAGGCGCTCCGATAATCGTTTGCCGTCATCCTATCTTGCCCATATGCCGCCTTGTTAATATAGACAGCGGCGAAATGAAACTTGAAATAGCTTTCAAACGCGGCTCAAGATGGCGAACAATTATAATCAGTCGTTCAGTCCTTGCCAGTCAACAAAAAATTCTCGACCTTTCCAACCTCGGTATTGCTGTTGATAGCGACAACGCAAAAGAGCTTGTTAAATACATTACTTACATAGAATCACAGAACTATGAAAAACTCGGCGAGATTAACAGCGTTGGGCGCTTGGGTTGGATAGACGGACAAGGCTTTTCACCCTACGTTGACGGGCTGCGCTTCGATGGAGATTTGACGTTTGCACATATGTTTGAGTCTATCAAGCAATCAGGCAAACTCAAAGAGTGGATAACTACGGCGACCGCTGCACGAAAGCACAGTTTAATAGCACGAATAATGCTGGCTTCGTCTTTTGCATCTGCACTCGTTGAACCTCTTGGATGCCTTCCCTTTTTTCTTCACGTTTGGGGCGGCACAGAGGCGGGTAAAACTGTTGGTCTGATGCTTGCGGCTTCGGTTTGGGCAAATCCGGCACTTGGTGAGTATATCAAGACATTCAATTCAACCTCCGTTGGCTTGGAAATGGCTGCAGGGTTTTGTAATTCCCTTCCACTATGCTTGGACGAGCTTCAAATCGTACGCGAGCGCGGAAATTTTGACAAAACCATATACATGCTTACCGAGGGTATAGGAAAGGGCAGGGGCGCAAAAAACGGCGGTCTGCAACGTACTCAGACGTGGAAAAACTGTATTCTCACAACTGGCGAAATGCCAATAACCAACATTGAAAGCGGCGGCGGCGCGGTTAACCGAATAATTGAGGTTGACTGCAAAGAAGAAAAACTTTTTCTTGATCCTCGCGCGGTAGCAAACGCCGTCCGCGCTAACTATGGTTTTGCAGGACGTTTCTTTATTACCTATCTCCAAAAACCTGCAAACGTTGAAAAAGCAAAGCAATTGTATCAAGACTATTATGCTGAACTCACTAAAGGCGAAAGCACAGAAAAACAAGCAATGGCAGCGGCGCTTATTTTGACCGCTGACACACTCAGCGAAGAGGTTATATATGCAGACGGCTTGAAAATGCAAGCCTCAGACATCGCAAAATATCTAACCTCTCGCGCAGATGTAGATGCAAATGTTAGGGCGCTTGATTGGCTATACGATTTCGTAGCTACTAATAGCATCAGATTTAACGGAGGCGAACACCCGGGGGAGGTCTGGGGCGAAGTTTCTGACCGATACATCTACATAATCAAATCTGTTTTTGACGAGAAAATGAAGGCAGCCGGTTATAATCCTCAGTCCTTTTTGTCATGGGCGATGCAACGTCACATTCTCGACACCAGCAACGATGGGCGAAACCGCACAACCAAAAAGAAGCGCATAAGAGGTACAAACATTGCTTCTTGGTGTGTTTGTATCGCACAAAACGTAGAACAAGACAACTGCAACATTGATGATTTGCCATTCTAATCTCCTAAAAAATGGAAAAAGTTCCCACAGTTCCCACAGAAAACAATACCCCTTATAGAAAAAATATAAAAATATTTCCTCGCGCGTAGGGAGTAAAAAAGTGTGGGAACTGTGGGAATGTGGGAACAAATCCCCTCAAACCATTGGGGCGCAACGGTTTCGGCTGTTCCCACAGATTTAAAAGTGTGGGAACTTGTGGGAACGGCGTAAAAAATACCGCTGAATTTTTAAGGATTTTTATATAATTTTCACAAAAGGGAGTGAAAAAATGATTAACTTCCAGTACGAACGGCAGGCAAAAGCCAATGAGCCGATGCCAGAAGGTCTTGAACTGATAGACCAATGGTGTTATCAGAGCATTTCATTTTTGACCGCTCGTTATCGCCTTGGTCAGATAAGCGGTGACGAGGCCGCAAGGGAAATGAAAGCCATTAAGAAACAGTATAACGAAATGGCGGCAGAAATGAAATATGTAAAACATTGCACGGCACTATGGTCTAATGTCGAAGGCGCGGCAATGAGATTTAACGACAACCCCACAATCGAGAACGCCTATGAGATGCGCAAGGCTATCTATGGCGATGTGTTTAAGGATAAGGGGGAGACGGTTAATGAGTGAATTTGAAAAAATCTTTCTTGATGCCTTTGATGCTGCGGAACGAGCAGAAAAAACAGAGGAAAAGGAAGCAGAAATAAGCGAAACTCAGCCTTTGTTTATTCTTACGGAGGTTACCATATGAAACACCTCATTGTCCGTTGGCATGACGGCTATTGCAATCTCACCATTACTCACATAACCCGAACCGGAAGCGTTGTAGAAGCGTTCCGAGGGGATGAGTTTATTGGGATGTTTGACCTCGGCGCGGTTGATTTGTTGTATGTTTCCGAAAAGGAGTGAAATAACAATGCGTGAAAACATAGGCTTGTTCCGAGGTAAGCGGATAGATAATGGAGGTAGTTATGGGAACACCGATTGACCTCGCAGGACAGCGCTTCGGGAAACTCGAAGTAATTTGCATAGACCATTTAGGCACACGAAATACACGCCATTGGCTGTGTTTGTGCGATTGTGGAAATACAACAATTGCACAATGACAAGACTCTACCGAATATGGCGAGGAATGATTTCTCGCTGTAAATATGAAAGTGCCACCGGATATGAAAATTACGGTGGCAGAGGGATAAAGGTTTGCCCCGAATGGTATTGCTTTGAAACATTCTGCGAATGGGCAGAAGCAAATGGATATAATGACGAGTTGACAATAGAACGTATAGATGTCAACGGAAATTATTGTCCCGAAAATTGCAAATGGATACCGTGGGCAGAGCAGGCAAAAAACAAAAGACCGCGTTGCCGTATGCCTAACCGAGATCCCGTTACAGGACGATTTATTCACGATAACGGAGAACTGCTGAAAGAAGGTGCTGACGAATGATTATTCCTTTTGAAACGTTGACTTATGCCAGAGATTTGGTTGAGCGTGAAGCAAACAAATACAGCGCAGAAATGCATAGAGCTATCGAGGACGGACTCTCCGAAGGTGAGATTATGACTGCGTTTGAGAAGTACCGCAAGGCTTTCAAGGCAAAAGCGGAAATGGAAGCCTATCTCTATCAGAGTGACAAAGTATAAGAAAGAAGGTGCTGACGAATGAAATCCGTATTGATAAGCATTCAGCCGAAATGGTGCGAGAAGATAGCCAACGGCGAAAAGACTATTGAGGTACGCAAGAGTAGCCCAAAACTTGAGCCGCCTTTTAAGTGCTATATCTACATGACAAAGGGCTTTGCGTCTTATCCAGTAGGCAATGGAATGCGGTGTCACAATAACGGCGGCGGAGTGGTCATAGGCGAGTTTGTTTGTGACGAGGTTATCCCGATAAAAGTCTTTGATAGCGGCTCAATCCAAGATTGGAATAACCACAACCTCGAAAGAGCTTGTGTGCCGTACGAGGAAATGGCTGAGTACATCGGTTGGGGTAAAACAGGCTACGCTTGGCATATCTCCGACCTTGTAATCTATGACGAACCTAATGCACTGGATTATTTTTACAGCATTTGTCGAGAGTACCAGAAAGGCAATCCGCAGTGTGGTAACTGCGATTATTATGAACCGATGGGCGAGTACCCACCGGAGTGTGCTTGCCACGGCGTGAAGTACCTGTATCGCCCACCGCAAAGTTGGTGCTATGTGGAAGGAGGGCTGACTGATGGCTAATTTGAAAATTTTTACCGATAACATTGAACCCGAAGCACTTAACCAGATTTATACACTTATTAAACAACCCGCATTTGCTGATTGTAAGGTTCGTATTATGCCCGATGTCCACGCTGGTGCTGGTTGTGTAATTGGATTTACTGCTGATCTGGGGGATAAGGTTATCCCTAATATCGTAGGTGTAGATATTGGCTGCGGTATGCTCACCGTGGAACTTGGTAATATTGAAATCAATTTCGATAATCTTGATGCTGCTATTCGTAAGCGAGTTCCAAGTGGTCGTAATGTCCACGATGATCGTTGGGTTCGTTTTGATGAACTTCAGCAACTTCGATGCTTCCGAGAACTGAAAGATACTAAGCGACTTGAACGGAGCATTGGTACTCTTGGCGGTGGTAATCATTTTATCGAAATCGATGCTGATGCCGAGGGTAATAAATATCTGGTGATTCACAGCGGTAGCCGTAATCTTGGTAAACAAGTGGCAGAGTATTATCAGAAACTTGCCGTTGAGATTATGCAAGGTAAGGAAGAACTCTATACGATGCAAGAAAACTTGATTGCAGAGTATAAAGCATCGGGGCGTAAAAACGAGATTCAAAAAGCACTCAAGGAACTTCACAGAAAGTTTAATCCCAATCCTCTTAATATCCCAAAGGAACTCTGCTATTTGACCGGAAAGTACCGTGAGGATTATCTCCACGATATGGGTATTTGTCAACGTTTCGCTGTCCTTAATCGAGATGCTATTGCTTCTGCAATCATTGAGGAAATGGGCTGGCACTCTCTTGGTGCTTTCGAAACTATACATAACTATATCGAATTCGGTACGAATATGGTTCGCAAGGGTGCTATATCGGCTAAAGAGGGTGAAATGCTCCTTATTCCAATTAATATGCGCGATGGTTGCATCATCGGCACAGGCAAGGGGAATGAGGACTGGAACTGTTCTGCTCCACACGGTGCGGGTCGTATTATGAGCAGAAGTAAAGCAAAAGAACTTGTTTCTCTTGAAGAGTTTGAAGATTCAATGAAAGGTATTTTCACCACCTCCGTCAATCAGTCTACTGTCGATGAAAGTCCAATGGTATATAAACCAATGGATGAAATCCTTGAAAACATCAAGGACACTGTTGAGGTGGTAAAAATTGTGAAGCCTGTTTACAACTTTAAGGCGAGCGAGTGATAGGGAGGGCTGGCAATGAATAGAGCGAGATTTTATTTCTTTTATCTCAGCGCAAGGACTTTGCTGAAAATTATCACTTTGGCGGAAAAGGCCACCGAAAAATGTGCGGAACAAATGAAACAGGAGGGTTAACAATGGCTGATTTGATAAGCAGACAGCAAGCGAAAGAAGAAATAATGGCGTGGGCGGTGCGTATCTATAACCCCAAGAATTTGAGTACCGAGGACACCATGTTTATTCTTGACAATCTCCCTTCTGTCGATGCCGTGGTGTTGCCCTGCAAGGTGGGTGATACCCTATACGATGTTTACGAAGCGGTAGCGAACGGCGAAGGCGACATAAGAGTTCTAAAGGTGACGGAAATTCGCATTCATCTTGATAAACGCAATAAGGCGTGGCTTATTGTTGATGGTTGCTATTTTGCTATTGATGACTTCGGCAAAACAGTATTCCTCACCAAAGAAGAAGCAGAGAAAGCACTTGAAAGGGGTGTAGGCGATGCTGAGAAGTGAAGCGTGGGAGCTTTTGGGGCAACTGTGGGATGTTGCCAATGAAGCTCAGCGAGAAGCCTTGAGCATTGCGATGGATGACATTCAGTTTGTCGATTTGATGCCTACTGTGCGCTGTAAGGACTGTAAACATCGCCTACAAGACGAACAGAGCGGAGTGAGTATATGCAAGATAGATGGTTTTATACTATTGGATCTTGAACGCTTTTGTTCTGATGGAGAAAGGAAAGAAGATAATGCGAACTAAGCGAGAACTCAAAGCGGAAGTTGTGCGATTGACTTATCGTGTAAGGGAACTGGAAGAACGGCTTTGCCCTTGCGAAGAACACGATTGGCGAAGAGTGGGCGAAGAGTTTCGAATAAGCGGTATCACTGTAATTGACACCGAGACCATATACCAATACAAATGCAGACGATGCGGAAAGACTTGTAACTCTTGGCGAATGCTCGATAGGGAACGGAGGGTAGATAATGCGACTAATTGATGCCGACAAGTTTTGTGAATACTGCGAGGACTACGATCTGTGCAAAGGCAAGCATATAGACTATTGCCCCGAACGTGACTCCCTCGCAAGATGCCCAACCATAGACCCCGAAAGCCTACGACCGAAGGGGGAGTGGATAAGCGTTGAGGATAGGTTGCCAACAAAGGAAGAGGATAGTAACCACAGAATTGTTGGTGTTGTAAATGGTTATAACGGAAAAACAAGATTTACTGACGCTGAAATTTTTGTTCGATATTGTCACGCAGAAAATGCTTGGTGGTCGGACGATTACGATATAGAGGGATGCACGGTAGAAAAGTTTTATGTTGTGCCCCAACCGCCGAAAGGAGATTGAACATGCAAACACTGGGCGATATTATCAGCCTGCGACAGAACAAATACAATGAGGACTTGAAAAGACCATTTTCTCAGTTTTGGAACGGGTATCACAACGGATGGTTTCACGCCTACCAAGACCTCAAAGAAATTCTTGAGCAACACGGATTTAATTCGGAGATTCCGGTCATTAAAGACGGCGAGACCAACGCCGACCGCATCCGTGCTATGAGCGATGAGGAGTTGGCGAGCTTGCTAAGTTCCCTCGCTTTTGACGGCGAAACACCGTGGAGTGTTCCGTTTATGGCTCAGATTTGTATGTCTTGCCCCACGGTCAAAGCAACTCTTATAGAGGGTGGCGAAGAAATGGAACTTCATGAGTGCGACTTCGCAGACGGCAAATGTCCCCACGGCGATGAGGTGATTTGGTGGCTCAAACAGCCTGCAAATAGCGAGGGGAAGGAATGAGAATAGCGATTATAATGACCGTCTATTTCGTTATCTACTTCTCCGGCTGGGCGATACTCGGTCATATGTGGCGAAAGGCAAAAAAAGAAAGTGAGGGCAAAAATGACAAGAAAGATTGATAAGATTTTCCGAGCGTTTTTCATTGCAATAATTCTCATCCTTCTCGCGCTGATGATCCGTGCGCTTCTCCCACTGCATCTCACCCGCGCTGATGTAATCGTTACGGCGCTCTATTAGGGGGAATACAATGCAGATTACATATTGCGACTATTGCCACGACAGAATACACAAACCTAACGAAATCGTCACGCTCAACTTTAATTATGGCATCGCTCCGATGTCAACAAATCACTTTTGCGCGAACTGCGCGCGAAAAATAAAAAACTACATTGACGGTTTCTTACGCAAAGAAATTGAGGTATTCGATGAAAACTAGAAAAAAGACAATCAAAACATCCATATTCGCGCAATACAATTATTGCGACTGTCCCTTTATTCTCAAGAATGGCAGAGGGTGCAGCGCCCTTACCGAAATGCTGTGCCGGTCTAACTCCTCCATACCTTGCGGATTTTATCCTGAAGAAGCGGAACGCAGAAAGGGAATCAAGGCAAAATAAGGAGGAACAAAATGAGCAATCCAAGATTTCATTGGTGGGGTTACGTTAAATGGGTAATCCGTGACTACCCCATGAAAAAAGAAGAACTTATTTCGATGAAAGCCATGAGCATAACCCCCGCTTATTCGGGAATGCCCGGCGGCGGCGAGCCACAACGCGGACCAGAAAAACTCGCACTCAAGGGTTTCGCAGGGCAAAAGAAACGCGAGTTTGAAGCTGTTGCAAACGCCATTGCCTACACCGAAAAACTTGTTAATGGACAAGAACGCATTAAATTCATCGATATGGTGTTCTGGAAGCAGACACACACGCTTGTCGGTGCTGGTAAGGCGCTCTATGTTGAAGAACGCACCGCGCAGGAGTGGCATCGCCAATTTATTCGCCTTGTTGCAACATATATGGGGCTGCTTGACGAGTAATCACAAAACTTTGCGTTAAAAAGCCAAAAAAATATATTAATATGCTATCGTGGGAAACCACGGGGAGACAATTATGAGTTTGCCGGTCAACAACTCTGACAACGAAAGCAGATGGCTAATCAACCCAGATGGGTATTATCCAGAATGCGAAAAATGCCATTACGAGCCATACCGACCCGAAAGCAATGTCGATGTTCGCACCGACTATTGCCCAGGGTGTGGGCGAAAAATGACTAAATAATACCAAGCCTCATCGCCAACGCGGTGGGGCTTTAATTATGGGAATGTAGCAGAACAGGCATATGCAACTGTCTCAAAAGCAGTGATTTGTGGGCTCGACTCCCACCTTTCCCACCAAACCTCGCAACCTGTTCCGCAATCGGGGCGCTTCGCTGCGTGGTAATTAGTGATTGTGCTGTGAATGCCTATGGGGCGCACAGCCCTGCCGTTGGATGCGTCTGGCGGTAGAAAAGAGAAAACCCTTGCTTGAGTAGGGAACTAAAAAAGAGGTTGCGCCGTTTCTCACCCTTTGCGGCGCGGGAAATCAACAACGCCATTGTATGCCAGAGGGTGGGGGCTTGCGTTGTTTTAATTAGGCGGTGAAGAATGCAGACAATCAAAATAGACTTGCCAGTTGAGCACGAAAACATAGAGCTTCATGCGCTGTCGGATTTGCATCTTGGCGACGGTATGAGTGATTGGTTTCACATTCAAAAGCTACTCAAACACATTGAAGAAACTCCAAACGCTTATTGCATACTCGGCGGCGATCTTATGGATACCGCAATAGCATCAAGCGTTGGTGACACATACGGCGCTAACCTCAGCCCGATGGAGCAGCTTAAACAATGCGTAAATCTGTTTGAGCCTATCAAAGATAAAATACTCTGCATACTCCACGGCAACCACGAAAACAGAATTTACAAGGCCGACGGAATAGATATAACGGCTCTTATGGCTGACCAACTCGGACTCAGACACAGATATAGTCCGACTACAGCGCTGTTGTTTATCCGCTTTGGCAAACATCGCGGAGCGGACAGACAGCACGGCCGCAAAGTTGCCTATACCGTTTATGTCACGCACGGTAGCGGTGGCGGCAGAAAAGAGGGCGGCAAAATCAACCGCCTTGCTGACCTCGCGCAGATCGTTGACGCTGATATATACATCTGCGGACATACTCACTTGCCTGCTATATTCCGTTGCGGTTATTACCGGACAAGCATGGCTAACAGTTCCATCCAGATGGTTAGCAAACTGTTTGTCAACACAGCGGCAGCGCTCAATTATGGCGGTTATGGAGATTGCCAGAGTTTTAAGCCTTCCGCAAAAGAAAACCCGATAATCTATCTTAACGGCACAAAGCACGAAGCAATGGCGAGGGTTTAATACATACTGCTTAACAAAGAGAGGTGGTGACGAGTGGCGAATGAAGAAAATCTTATTCCGTTTGGAGAGCGAAGTGAGAGCGAAGAGAGAGAAATGCGCTCTAAAGGCGGTGTCGCATCGGGCGTTGCTCGCCGCCGCAAACGAAGCCTAAAAGAAGCTGCTGATTTGTTTCTCTCGCTCCCTGTCGCAGACCAAAAGCAATTAAACAAAATGGCAAAGCAAGGCATCGAAAAAGAAGATGCTGATAACCAAATGGCTATTATTGTCGGGTTGTCGATGAAGGCTGCGAAAGGGGATAGCAAAGCCGCAAAGGTCCTTTTTGACTTGCTGGGCGAGGATGCGAGCGCACCGCCCGAAAGCAAGAGAGAAGAAGATGCACTTTCCAAGGCATTGAGGGAAGAAGCGGAGCGAATGAATAATGCCGATTAGTCAGAAACAAAAGCAAATAATGGCGTTTCCGTTCACGAAGTTTGATGCTCTAATATGTGATGGCGCTATAAGAAGTGGTAAAACCGTCTTTATGATGCTGTCATTTGTTGACGATGCAATGCGCCGATACAACAATCAGCGCTTTGGCATCTGCGGAAAGACTGTTGACAGCACAGTTAAAAACATAATCACTCCGTATCTGGGCTTGACCTACGCTCAAGAGAAATACCGCATACAATGGCGGCGAAGCGATAAACTACTTGTCGTTTCTGATGGCGAACACACAAACGTCTTTGAAGTGTTTGGTGGCAAGGATGAAAGCTCGTTCATGCTTATTCAGGGTCGCACGCTCGCTGGTGTTCTTTTGGACGAGGTAGCATTGCAGCCGCGTTCATTCGTTGAACAGGCAATAGCGCGTTGCTCTGTCGCAGGCTCAAAACTGTGGTTTAACTGCAACCCCGACTCTCCGCAACATTGGTTTTATAACGAGTGGATAAATAATGCAAAAGAGCGTAACGCATTACACTTGCATTTCATGTTGGAAGATAACCCCGCGCTCGACGAACGCATCATA
>JAZQLL010000066.1:0-3923 GCA_045542675.1 Oscillospiraceae bacterium | reverse complement strand
CCTTCTAACGTTAGCCGCCCGTGTCTTAAGGCGGCGCTTGAATGTGGCTTTGATGTTTACTACGGTATAAACAGAGATAACCCCGAAACTCTTGAGTGCGAATTGCCTGTTACTATGTATGATGCGCACACCTACCGCAGTCTTACTGCTTTTAAGGATAATATGACGGCGTATAAAAATCTCTCTGCCGTTATGCGCAAGGGCGACATTGTAGCCATGCACTGCAACACCCCCATCGGCGGAACTATCGGCAGAATTTGTGCAAAAAAATTCAAACTTAAAAAGGTTATCTACACCGCACACGGTTTCCATTTTTACAAAGGTGCACCACTTTTCTACCGCACCGTTTTAAAATGGGCAGAAATGATAATGGCAAGATGGACCGACGCCATCATTACAATGAATAAGGAAGATTTTGAGGCGGCCAGCCGCTTTAAACTAAGGGATGGCGGTAAGGTTTATTTTGTGCACGGAGTTGGAATAACTCTAAGCGACTTTGATAATGTTGAGGTTGACAGAGAAGAAAAGCGCAAAGAACTCGGACTTAAGGAAGGTGAGCTTGCTCTCATTTCGGCAGGCGACCTTATTGTAAGAAAGAATTACACAGTTGCCATCAAGGCGCTTTACGAGTCTAAAATGGACAACCTTCACTATTATATATGCGGCAAGGGTCCCGAAGAGGAGAACCTGCGCGCTCTGGTTAGTCAGTTAGGACTCGAGGACAGGGTTCATTTTCTCGGATTCAGAAAAGATATTAAAGAACTTTTTGCGGCGGCAGATGTCTTTCTCTTTACAACTCTGCAGGAAGGGTTGCCCCGTTCGATGATGGAAGCGATGGCAAGCGGACTTCCCTGCATTGCATCGGCTATTCGCGGAAATGTTGACCTTATGGAAAACGGCACGGGCGGACTGTTTTGCAAGAGCACAGATGTTAGCGGATTTGCAGATGCTATTAAGACAGTTTGCTCAGACAAAGAACTTCGCGATAAGATGAGAGCATACAATCTCGAAAAAATACGCGAATTTGATATTTCGGTTGTCGAAAAGGAAATGAGCGATATATATAAGGAAGTTTTTAGGGATTTATAAAAGCAAAACGGAGTGCAAATTGCACTCCGTTTTTTTATTTTTGAAATTTCTTTGTAAGATATTGTGTGAGTTTCCCAAATAAAATAAAGATATATGCCGCCAAGGAAAAGGCGCCGAGGTATATAAACAGGCACCAGGGGAACGGCACCACCTTTTGCACCTCGCAGTAGACGGGCAGCGAGCCTTCAAGGTGCGGGCTTATGTAGAACATATTAAACTCTTCGGTTTCAAGAAGTCCGCTTAAAAATGCGATTTCGTTTAAAATGAGCGCTATAACGATAAAGATTGCAAAAATCGTGGCGGCGGGGATTATCTTTTTGTGTTCGGCTTTGACATAACCGCTGCCTAACAGGAACATCCCAACAGTTACCATACTTCCGTGACAAATCATTGTTTGAATGTTGATACCGATTGTACCGATAAAAACTGTCGAGGGATAGAACATTACGCAAAAGCCTGCAAACAAAGCAAATGTTGCAAGGTAGGCACAAAGCGCCTCGTGTACCCTTTTGTTTCTGAGCACTGCCGCAAGAAATCCAACATACATAGGAGTTGAGCAAAACTGAAACGGAAATGCATACCACTGAAAATCGGCGTTTATTCTCTCTCCGTCGTATGTAAAGGTGTAGTTTATCATTTTGTAAACTTCAAGAGCAATGACGGTAAGCGAGACTATTAAAAGCAGTTTGCGAACAAACTTTTCACTCGGATTTTTAAATTTAATGCAAAGGAAAACGCCTAAAATAACCGATAGCGCAAAGAAACTTAAGTGAAATAGGCCGTACATCTGAGGCTGCGGCATCTGCGCATTAAGAATATCAAGGATTTTACCTAAAAACTGCAATTCACCCATCTCTTTTCCGCAAAAATTTAAGGTTCATTTAAAGTATAGCACTCTTCTATGCAATTTACAACCTCATTTTATGCACCTTAATTAAACCTTAAGATTTTACAAAACAAAGATGATTTTCCAGCAAAGCTCGACGACATCACCTCGCAATATACGCTAAGGGGCCTAATGAAAAAGACTCCCGGCGGCTGCCGAGAGTCTTTTTGTTTTTATTTAAGTTTAGGATTAAGGGGCATTTTCCACTCTGTGTGGTCGGTATGGAGAAGCTCATGTGCCTTATGGCTCAGAGGCTTTTCCATAAACTCACTATAAAGGGTTTTGATTTCGCTATTCTCATGCGAGAAGCGCACCAAAGCCTCTTTATCAAGTTCCCAAAGGCGAGCGCCACGCTCTACAAAAAGTTCCTCGCCATCGGTTATAGGCTGACCGCCGCCGCCTGCGCATCCGCCGGGGCATGCCATCACCTCAACGAAATCATACTCGACCTCGCCGTTATCTATTTTCTCCATAAGTTCGCGGGTGTTTTTAAGTCCGCTTACTACCGCAACCCTTACCTTACCTGCACCGTCGATATTAAATGTTGCCTCTTTTATGCCGCCATCTGCGCGTACATCAGAAAAGGCATCAGCATCGGGGTTTTTGCCGGTTGCGAGGAAATACGCTGAGCGAAGTGCCGCATCCATAACGCCACCGGTGGCGCCAAAGATGACCGCCGCGCCTGTTCCCTCGCCTAAGGGCGAATCAAACTCTGCTTCAGGCAAGGAACTTAGGTTCATGCCGTTATCCTTTATCCAGCGCTGAAGTTCGCGAGTTGTGAGCACAACATCGACATCACTATCGCCGCAGGCATCCTTAAGATTTGGAAGTGCGCACTCGCCCTTTTTAGCCGAGCAGGGCATAATGGAAATAACGCGGATATTATGTGGGTCAAGTTCCATTTTTTGAGCAAAATAACTCTTTGCAACTGCGCCGAACATTTGTTGAGGGGACTTTGCAGTTGAGAGATTCTCGGTAAACTGCGGGAACTGTCCCTTCACAAAGCGTACCCAACCGGGACAACAAGAGGTAAACATAGGCCACCTGTACTCATCTTTATGGGTAAAGCGCTCTAAAAACTCGCTTCCCTCTTCCATAATAGTTAGGTCTGCGGCAAAGTTGGTGTCAAAAACAAAGTCGACTCCAAGGCGCTTTATTGCCGCAACCATCTTGCCAACGGTTGCCTTTTCGCCATCAATTTCAAGTCCATCTGCCCAGGCGGCTCTGACCGCAGGGGCAACCTGCACTACAGTTTTGACCTCGAAATCGTCCACCATACTTTGTGCAATCGCAATATCATCGCGCACAATAAGGGCGCCGACGGGACAATGGGTTACACACTGACCGCAAAGGGTACAATCGCTCTCGGAGAGACGCCTTCCCTGCGAAATCGCGACGGTTGTGCGACTACCTGTGTTTACAACGTCCCAAATATTCATATTCTGAATTTTATCGCAGGTTGCAATACAACGCATACATTTTATGCACTTAGACTCATTTCGCACGATAACCGCATTTTTCTCCCAAGCCTTTTTACTCGGCTTTTCGGGGAAAATGTTTTCAAAAATACCGTAATCATCGGAGAGTTTCTGAAGTTTACAGTTTTCGTTTCTGGGACAACTGAGGCACTGTTTATCATGCTGAGAAAGGATAAGCTGAAGATTCATTTTGCGGTTTTGAATAACGCGGGGAGAATCTGTTAAAACGCTCATACCCTCTTCGGCCGCTGTGTTACAAGCGGCAACAAGGCAGTCTAAGCCCTCAACCTCAACAACACAGATTCTGCAGGCACCAATCTCGTTTATATCCTTTAAAAAGCAGAGAGTTGGGATCTCGACGCCGATTTGTTTTGCGGCGCTTAAAATGGTTGTTCCCTCGGGAACGGAAACTTCTATACCGTTAATTTTGAAATTTACCATTTACTCTCCCTCCCTCCTCTGAAACAACC
>JAZQLL010000065.1:0-3882 GCA_045542675.1 Oscillospiraceae bacterium | reverse complement strand
GAAAGGGAAAGACTCCTCGGCGGATGGCACAAAGCCGTACAGGCCTGCAGAGTCTTTAAGGAGCAATAATATGGCAGTTAAGATTATAGATAAAAGCTTTGCATCATCGGATAACATAAACACCCTTAAAGGCAGAGTTTTTCTGCCCGAAGGTAAGCCTCTCGGATTTATTCATATCGTGCACGGCATGACCGAGCATATCAGGCGTTACGAGCGTTTTATGAAGGATTTAGCAGAGAGCGGATATGTTTGTTTCGGCTTTGATAACCTAGGTCACGGAGAGAGCGCCAAAGAAGAAGATTTAGGCTTTATCGCTTCTCGCGAGGGCTGGAAATATCTTTGCACCGATGTTTTTAAGTTCGGCTCGGCAGTTAAAAAGGAATACGCCGAGAACTGCGAATACACCCTGCTCGGACACAGTATGGGCTCCTTTATAGTAAGGGCGGCGGCAAATATGTTCCCATTCCCCGATAGGCTCATTATTATGGGAACAGGCGGAAAAAATCCCGCCACTGATATAGGTCTTTTGGTGCTCCGACTCATTCGCAGCATCAAGGGCGAGCGCCACATTTCCACATTTGCCGAAAACCTTGCTTTTGGTAGCTATAACAAGCGCTTTGAGCAGGACAGAAAATACGCCTGGCTTACAAAGGACACTAATATTCAGGATATTTATGCAAATGACAAGTTTTGTACCTTCCATTTTTGCATCAGCGCAATGCTCGATTTAATTTATCTAAATAAGCTTGCAAACGATAAATCCTGGTTTAAAAACATTCGTAAGGATATGCCCATCCTGCTCGTTTCGGGCGCAGACGACCCCGTCGGCGACTATTCAAAGGGCGTTTTGTGGGTTGATAAAACACTTAAGGCGTGCAGCGCCAATGTGCAAACCCACCTTTACGAAAACTGCCGCCACGAAATCTTAAACGAGGATTGCTACGATACCCTTTTCGGCGACATACTAAACTTTGTAAAATAAAAAGAGCGGTCGGCTTTTCGCCGACCGCTTTTTACTTTACTATATTATTCTCTCTAAACCGCTTCCATCTTTTTTTATTCGATAATAACTGTTAATATACTTGGCGGCGGACTCTTGTGTTCCATCAGTAATTTCACATAGATAAATATACAAATATTCATCATCTGCATACGACAGCTCGCACTCGAAAACATTGTATTTTGTAAAAATTTCTTTTAAGTTTTCCCTCTTTTTGCTCTTATACGATACTCTTGATAGCTCAGAGCCACTTTCCGTATCCTCCAACAAATAAATATATTCGTCATCATATATTGTTGATATGACGTAATCGTCGTTCAAGCTTAAAAACGTTTCCCCGTCTTTGAGGTTCACGATTTTAAGCTCCTCTTCTTCTGCAACCAGAATCTTATCCTTTCCGAGATATGAATAGTAAGGCGAGAAACATTCCTCTGCAGAAAATATATCTCCTTCCGGCTCCCACAGATAGTGTGTTTGATTCTTTTCTATGTCGCAACAGTAGACCTTATGGTCTCCTACCAAATAAAACGCTTCATTATCAAGCACGAAACCTATCTTGCTTGGCAAGTAAATTTCTTTTTTATTGCCAAAATTCCTATCTGTACTATAAGACTTGTAAATCGATCCACTATCATATACTATGATTATCCATCCGCTTTCAACCATAGTTGTTTCAAAACTATAGTCATGAAGTTCGAGGGGAAAAAGCGCACTTTTAAAGGATTTCTTCTCGAGTTTCTGAGTAATTGTATCAAAGATCACAACCTCATATTCCTCTTCATTCTCAAAATATATGTAATTTTTATACACATTCATTATTCCTGCGTCGTATATGTGCGCGCTCTCACCGCTTGTTTTGTCGATTCTGCAGAAACCCGATTCCCAATCAACATAGTAATAATACTTATCATCAACAACAAGACTTTTTGAGCCAAGAAAAACATCTTCGTAGTCATCTTTGCCTTTATATTGGGTGATAACATTGGGAGCGTCTTCGACATCTCCTACGGGATTTTCTATAATAGTCTCCTCACAAGCGCAGAGGATAAACAAAAACATCAACGATAATGCGAACGACAGGATCTTTTTCATAATGTATGCTCCTAAAAAAGTATTGTACTACTAACTAAATTATACTCCTTAAAAACAAAATTGTCAATCAAAGGATACAAAGTGAAAAGAGCAAGGCTTTTCGCCGACCGCTTTTACATTTGCAATACCATATTTGTATCATTTCTCCGAAATAACAAAATCACTTTTATCTAAAAGTTTTTTCAATTTAGTAATAGTCTCAGTTTGCATATCAATCAAATTATTTCGTGTATAAACGCGAACAAATTCAAATTCATTCTCACCAAACATTTCTGTCTGTTCATCAAGCACCATAAGTTGCTGCAGATATGTGAGCATTCCCATGTCCAGCATTAGTTTGTACAGCAAATCAACATCCGATAATTTTATTTTCATTTTCTCACCCCTATTTAGTGTTGTAAATATATTATAGTATTCATTTGAATACATTTCAAGTATTTATATGAATACTTTGGTATAATCTACTTAATACACAAAAAGAGGTGCTCAAATATATGAAAAATTACTATGAAATCCTTAGGGAACTCAGAGAAGATAAAGATAAAACCCAAGCAGAGATTGCGGCAATACTGAAAATCACCCGCCCGCAATATCACCTATACGAAAGCGGAAAGCGACAGTTTAAGATTGAGCATATAAAAACATTATGTAAATATTACGGCGTTTCAGCAGATTATGTGCTGGGATTACCATCTGATTTAACCTATATAAAAAGATAACAAAATTCCACCCGCATAACGGGTGGTTTTGCATTTTCTGGCATAGCTTTAATAATTACCGGCTACACATAAATATGTTATATATTTGCAGGCTTCCCCTTGAGGGGAAGCTGTCACCATAGGTGACTGATGAGGTGTTATAAGGTATAAATGCTCCCACATTTCCACCTCATCCACCGCAAGCGGTCCCCCTTCCCCTCAAGGGGAAGGCATTATATAATATTTAGTAATATTGGCGGTTGCTAATCGCACATATATTGGGTCTTCACCAAAATATTTTTATTCACCGCTTAAGCTCTTTTAAACCACGCGACTATCGCATAGTTTTCTTTGCACAAAAAAACCGAAAGCAAAATGCTTTCGGTTTTTCTGATTTTATTCAGTAAATTTAAAACTGCCCGAAAGGAGAGTTGTTTTATCCTGCGCAACGGTTAAAATTCCACCATCGCACTCAGCGGTTTTTACGCTTCCGTCCTCAAAATGCAGTGTGCAGGGAGATTTTACAAGGCTTGTTATAAATGGGATATGTCCCGCCATAACCGCCAGTTCACCCTCAACTCCTCTGACATCGAGTTTTACTACATCGCCCTCAAAACTATTTCCCGAGGGAGACGAAACGACAAGTTTAAAGGCCTTCATTACTGCACCTTCTTCGCCTTTTCTACCGCCTCGTCGATTGTTCCAACAAAGAGGAACGCCGACTCTGGCAGGTCATCGTGTTTGCCCTCAATAATTTCCTTAAATCCGCGAATGGTTTCAGAAAGGGGCACATAAACGCCATCGAAACCTGTAAATTTCTCGGAAACGTGGAACGGCTGCGAGAGGAACCTCTGAATCTTTCTTGCGCGGGCAACAAGAAGCTTATCGTCATCCGAAAGCTCATCCATACCCATAATCGCAATAATATCCATAAGTTCATTATATCTTTGAAGAATTCTCTGCACCTCGCGAGCCACGCTGTAATGCTCCTGTCCGAGTATGTCGGGCGAGAGAATTCGGCTTGTTGACTCAAGGGGGTCAACTGCGGGGTAGATACCCTGCGATGCAATACTTCTCGAAAGAACGGTTGTT